>JBGPNE010000183.1:0-5996 GCA_041487335.1 Pyrinomonadaceae bacterium | reverse complement strand
ATCTGCTTGAGGCTGTGCAATCCATAATTGGCACGAATATACGCAAGATGCCGGCGCTCCCGAGGGAGGGGTAGTGGCTCAATTTGACGGCGAAAGTTCAGAGTTCAACCTTTAGGTTGCGTATTGGGGAAGACAAGCTAAAGCTTGAACTCTAAACTGACCCACTACCCGAGGGAGGCATGCAGTTGACGATTGAGCGTACAGTGCTGCAAGAGCGACTAATAGGCATTGTCAGACGCTTTCCGCAGCGAAGGATTCTAGTGGTTGGCGACGCAATCGCCGACCAGTTCGTTTACGGCGCTATTAGTCGAGTTTCGCGTGAGGCACCGGTATTCATTCTTCGTCATGAGCATACGGAGACCGTACCTGGTGGCGCCGCAAACTGCGCCGTTAATCTCGCTTCTCTCGGCGCCGGTGTGTCCCTGATAAGCACTGCAGGTAAAGATGAAGCCGGACGAGCTTTGGTTGAGAAGCTGAATGCCGCGGGTGTTGATTGTAGTGGCGTTTTCATATCAGAGAAAATACGGACGACTACAAAGGTCCGGATACTCGCAGGTCAGTTAAACTCCACTCGCCAGCAAGTCATCAGAATTGATTATGAAGGTGAACCACTCGACGATTCTGAGCTGCGAGGGCGGCTGCGTGAACGGCTTTGTGAACAAGCCCAATCTTCCGACGCTATCATTATCTCCGACTATAACTATGGCGTCGCCGACGCTGAAATGGCCACGTTTGCTCGCGATGCCGCGATGGCGCGAAGAGTTCCTGTGCTCGCCGACTCACGCTTTCGGCTTTCGAGCCTCCCCGGTTGCACTTCAGCCACACCGAATCAAGACGAGGTTGAGCATCTGCTTGGCAAACAGCTTGCTCCCATCGGCGAGTTGGAATCGGCGGGTGAGCAACTGCGTGAGCAATTAGGCTACCGCGCCTTACTCGTAACTCGCGGCAGCCAGGGAATGATGCTTCTTGAAGACGGCGTTGCTCCCTTGCACATCGACGCGGTTGGTGCGCGTGAACCTGTGGATGGCACAGGCGCGGGCGATACGGTGATCGCTACCTACACTCTTGCGCTTGCATCCGATGCTTCTTTTCCTGACGCTGCGCGGCTCGCGAATTACGCCGGCGGGCTTGTCGTGATGAAGCGCGGAACAGCGTCAGTTACGAGCGAGGAACTTGAACGTTCAGTACTCCATTCTGAGTTGCCCTGATCGAATGACCACAAAAGCCGCTGAAGAGATCGATGGCGCTTCGCGAATACTGGATCGCGAAACACTCGTAGCCCGCGTAGCCGCGGCCAGGCAGAAAGGTTCCAGGATCGTGCTGGCCAATGGATGCTTTGATGTCCTGCACGTCGGCCACGTGCGATATCTCGAGGGCGCTCGCGCTCTGGGCGAATTGCTGGTGGTCGGAATCAATTCAGACAAACAAGTAGCGGCACTGAAAGGCGAAGGCCGGCCGATAATGGCCGAGCGCGAGCGCGCTGAGATTGTCGCCGCGCTCGCAGCTGTTGATTTGGTGACAGTTTTTGACGAGCCGACGGTCGAAACGTTGCTGCTGGCACTCCGACCAGAGATCCACGCTAAGGGCTCTGACTATACTGAGGACACAGTTCCCGAGCGGGACGTGGTACGGTCATATGGCGGACGCGTGGCAATTGTGGGTGATCCGAAAGATCACTCAACATCGGATCTCATCGCAACGCTTAGCGGAAAATGAACGAGAACCGGGGTGATCTGAAAAGGACAGAAGAATGACTATCAGTCCAGGCGCTCCCCTGCCAGTTCTACTGATTGCAGCTTTGATGGTCGGATGCGGCGTACATATTCACTACCGTAGTAATCCGAGGTGTTTCGTACAGCTTCAGCGGTCGCTTTCTCAAAGGAGCGGTGTTCGCCGCCGCAGACCTGGATCAAGACACCCGGGTCCTTGAAGGTATCCTGACAAAGTTCAAGGGCGGCCAAAAACGTGCTCAGGCAAATCTAAAGTTTACTTATTTTGGTGGCACCTAACGGCATTTCGTCTATGCGAATCTTGATCGTCAAACTGGGAAGCATTGGTGATCTTGTCCATACGCTGCCTTCGCTGGCGGCGATTCGGAAGGCCATGCCGCAGGCCGAAATTTCCTGGGTTGTGGAACGTCGCACGGCAGAAATTTTGAGAGACAACCCGCTTCTCGATCGCCTCATCGAAGTCGATACGAAGGCCTTGAGGCGCGGGCTGATGTCTGGGGAGACGCTGCGGGCACCGCGCCAGCAGTTACGTCGGTTACGCGCCTCAGCCTTCGATGTAGCACTCGATTTCCAAGGACTACTCAAATCCGCATCAATTGCCCGCCTTTCCGGCGCGCGCCGAGTTTTTGGCTTCTCGCGCGCGGGTCTGCGCGAACCAGCGAGTCGTGTTTTTCTGTCTCAATCAGTGCCAACCACTCGGCATACTCACGTCATTCGCAAGAACCTGGGTCTCGTAAGTGGTGCCCTGGGAATTCCGGTTCCTGAGGATGAGAGAGACCTGGAGTTTCCTGTAACAATCAATTCCGCTCACGAGATTGAGGCGGAGAGGGCAGCGTCCCAACCCCGAAGTAACTACGTCATCCTTAATCCGGGCGGTGGATGGCCAACAAAACTCTGGAGCGCAGAGCGCTTTGGCAGACTCGCCGATGAACTCTGGTCGCATTACGACCTGCATTCGCTGATAACTTACGGACCCGGAGAAGCGGAACTGGCTGAGACGGTTCTGCGGTCAAGTCGCGCAGGCAAGGCGCGAGCAATTAATCTTTCACTGAAAGGTTTCTACGCGCTGGCCAAAGGAGCGCAAGTCTATGTCGGCGGCGATACCGGGCCGACGCATCTCGCCATCGCGGCAGGCACGCCGGTTGTCGGTCTTTTCGGTCCGACAGAGTGGTGGCGCAATGGTAGCCCGCGCGTGGATGACATTTGTGTCGAACGGGTTGATATTGACTGCCGGGTCGACTGCAACCGCCGCGCGTGTTCCAACTGGATTTGCATGGACATTGAGGTTGAGCGAGTCTTTCAGGCTGTGACTGAAAGGCTGAGGCGTGCAGACAGAATTCCCAAAGTCGAACCCGAGGCTAAAGGGGGCGTTTAGAGGCAGCACTTGTGCGGCCAGTCATCCTCAGTGTGTAATCTTGAAATCGGTCCGATAGACCGGGAATGTCTGTCCCTCCGGTGGAGTTCAGTGACACTTGCGTAGAGGCGGAACTTGGATTCAACGTTGGCGCGTGCCGCTCGGTTTCTTGTCCGCGGCCCTCTTTGTTCTGCTGGCCCGACCGCGCCTCATTAGTCTGGTTATCGGTGGTACGGTGTCGCTGCTCGGGCTGGCGATTCGTGCCTGGGCTTCCGGTCACATCAGGAAAAACGAGGCCCTGGCGACGTCTGGCCCCTATGCCCACACGCGCAATCCTCTCTATCTTGGCAGCTTTCTTCTCGGCCTTGGATTCACCATAGGCTCCGGCCGCTGGGTGCTCGGACTCCTTTTTGCCGCGCTCTTCCTTGGCATCTATTTACCAGTGATGCGCGTCGAATCGTTGACTCTCGCCGAGGTGTTTGGAGACAGTTACCAGCGTTATGCTCGCGAGGTGCCGCTCTTTTTTCCGCGGCTCCGTCGTTATCCCAACAATGACTCTGAAGCAACACGATTTGACAGCAGTCTGTATCTGCGGTATCGGGAATACCGTGCGGCCCTTGGGCTCATAATCGCGTGGGGAGCGTTGGCATTTAAGGCCTATTACTTGAAATGACCTGACTAAAAAGATGCGCGCACGAAATCTGATTATTACATTCTGTCTGATTCTTTCTCTCGCGACCCTTGGCGCGGGGCTAGTGCCGGGGCAGAAACCTGCTGCCAAGGCTGTACTAAGGCCGTTTGAACCTGCTGAAGAGTTGCTTTACGAAGCTGAGTTCTCCCGATCGCTGCTGAGAAAAGTAGACATTGCCGACTTCCGCTTCACAGCAAACCGAACTGCTGTGGTCCATAAGCCAAACGCCGTCGGCTCCGATGAGGGTAGCAACGACGAGCCTTATGCGCTTGTTTTCACTGGCGACGTTTCCAGCAAAGGCTTCTTTGCCAAACTTTTCAACTTGCGTTTCCGAGAGCATGTTGAGTCGACAGTCGACCCCGTTTCATTTACAGTTCAGAACACTAAGAAAAGGGACGAACAAGGAAAGCGTTTGCGCACCAGCGAAACCGTTTACGACCACGCTAGCGGTAAGGTGGTCTGGACCGAGATCGATCCCAACAATCCATCGCGCCAGCCGCGCATCCTGAGCTCGGACTTCACAGGTCAAGTCCAGGATGTTCTTTCGGTAATCTACTACCTAAGGACTCAGCCGCTGGAAGTGGGAAGGAGTTTCGAGGTTTCAATCAGCGATTCTGGTCGCGTTTATCAAGTTCCTGTCCGAGTTGTCGAGAAGAAGCGATTGAAGACCCTGCTGGGTCAGGTCAATTCCCTGCGAGTCGATCCTGGACTGTTCGGTGCAAACGGGATGATCGGTACCGAAGGCCAACTCTCTATCTGGCTTACCGACGATGATCGACGCATTCCGGTCAGCGCTCGAATAAAAACCGAATATGGAACTTTCAACATCAAGCTAAAGAAAGTAATCCAGAACCCGGCGCGGGAGTTTCTCACCAAACAAGATTAGAACTCGGAGTCAAGGTCACTCCACTTCTTTGTCCGGAAAGGCTCCATCCATCTTATTTTTCGGCGTCGAGCTCTTCAGATAATCTTCGCTCTAAGTGCGCATGAGCACCCAGCCACTCATCATCGGCCACCGAGGAGCTTCCGCGGTCGCTCCTGAGAACACGCTCGCTGCTTTTGCGCGCGCGATTCAGGACGGTGCCGACGGAATCGAATTTGACGTAAGGTTGTCTCGTGACCGGGTGCCTGTGGTTATCCACGATGCAACGCTCGAGCGAACTGGATTGGTTAATCGCCTGGTTGGCGAACTCACGTCGAAGGAACTGCAGCAGATTGGCGTCGGTAGCTGGTTTGCTGGGCGCACCAAATCTCCGCAAGTGTCATACGCGAGGGAGAAGATTCCTTCGCTGGCACAAGTCTTTGAGCTCTTCAGTCAAAACAGGAAATTGCTTTACCTCGAAATGAAATGTGATGGAGGCGAAGGAGCCGCGCTAGCTGCTGAAGTCGTCTGTCTCATCGCCAGGTACCAAATGGCTGTTCGAGTGATTGTCGCCGGCTTCGATCTTTCATCTATTGCCGAGGTCAAGAGACTTGATGCCGGAATTCACACCGCGGCGCTTTTCGAACCAAGACTAACTCGTCCCCTTTCAATTGTTCGCAGGATGAAGATGGTTGACCTTGCCGTCGCGTCTGGAGCCGATGAGCTTGCGCTTCATCACGCTCTTGTCCGTCCTCGCGTAATAGAGAAGGCGAGGCAATGCGGATTGGAGACAGTAGTCTGGACAGTTGCTGGTTCTGAGTGGATTCAGCGCGCTCGTTCTCTGGGCATCAAAGCACTGATCACAAACGATCCGGCTCGGATGGTGTGCCACCGCGACAGGACATAGGTCAGTTTGGGATCTAAAGCGAAGTGTTAATGAGATCACCTGGGGTTTGGAAACTGACCTCGCCACCTGGTACTGATGCAGTTTCGTGAACCAGCGGCAGCATGCTGACTGTGGGCCATAGCGAAACAGCCGCGGATAAACGCAGATAACACGGATCAGAACTAATTCTGGCTGATCCGCGTCATCAGCGTTAATCCGCGGCTTTGGACGTTTGCGCTTCGCGCTCGAGGCTGGCAAGTTGCCCCGCAGTTCCCAGTTAACATCACGCGCGGGATGCGCGTGACACAAGCCTCGTAATCCAAAACCGCAATTCGCCGCCATTATTTAGCAAGATTTGCTGTGACAGCTACGAGTCGCACCTGTATCATCCGCACACAATTTGTGGGCGGGAGGCGAATAATGCCAGTTCAAAAAGGCGCTGAGATTGTTGAGCCAAAGGGCAAACTGGGAGT
>JBGPNE010000182.1:0-6012 GCA_041487335.1 Pyrinomonadaceae bacterium | reverse complement strand
TCGTCAAGGAGCAGTGTCGCGCCATCGGCCAGCTCAAACTTCCCTTTCTTTGCCACTGTCGCTCCAGTGAATGCCCCCTTCACGTGTCCGAACAATTCGGATTCGATCAACTCCTCTGGTATCGCCGCGGAATTGACCTCAACGAACGGCGCGGCGGCTCGACGAGACTGAGCATGGATCGCATGGGCCACAAGTTCTTTGCCAGTGCCAGACTCCCCATAAATCAGAACGCGGCCATCGGTCGGCGCCACCACAGAAATCTGCTTGCGAAGCGCGCGCATCGCCACAGATTCACCGACCATCGTGTACTCTTGTGCTAGCTCGGCCGCCATTTCGGCATTCATCAATTCAAGCCGCTGCTGCCGCAAGGCATTGCGGACCGTCAGCAAAGTCTTTTCGATCGACAGTGGCTTCTCAATGAAGTCAAACGCTCCGAGCTTCGTGGCGCGCACTGCGGTTTCGACATTGCCATGCCCGGAGATGATCACTATGGCAGCCTCAGATCCAGCCTCGCGCAATTGTTTTAAAGTCTCCAGTCCATCGATGCCGGGAAGCCAAACGTCGAGAAGAATGCAGCCGTAGGCGCGACGATCAACGGCATCCAGACATTCCTCACCCGTGGCGACCGCATCGGCGACAAAGCCCTCATCCTCCATTACGGCGCGCAGTGTGTCGCGTATGCCACGTTCGTCGTCAACGATGAGAATCGAGTCAGCCATTAAAAACCAGTAGGCAGGAGGCAGTAGGCAGTGCAGTACGCCCGACCCGGACGGCAATGCCAGAAGGCCGAAAGTACGCTCCGTTGTAAGGTTCTCCGTCAAAAACTGCCATCAAATCTCCTTCCCTCCTTTTCTCCCGCCTCCTGCTCCCGCCTCCTGCTCCCGCCTCCCGCTCCTGCCTCCCGCTCCTGCCTCCCGCTCCTGCCTCCCGCCCGCCGCCTCCTGTTTTCACGCGCTCGCAGCGGGCAATTCAATTATGAACTTTGCGCCGCGCGGGTAATTCGTCTCCGCGCGTATTCGTCCATAATGCTCCAATACAATTCGCTGGACGATCGCCAGTCCCAGCCCGGTACCGGTACCGCGCGTAGAGAAATATGGTTGGAACAATCGTTTGAAATCCGCAGGTCGAATTCCATGTCCGGTATCGGAGACCTCAGCAATCAACAAACTCCGAACGTGATCATGAATCGTGACTATCGTAATTCTTCTCTCCCCCTCGGTATCCACAAGTGCAGCAAGGGCATTGTCGATGAGATTTACAAACACTCTACGCATTTGCTCCGCGTCTAACAGCGCCGCCGGCAATGTCGCGTCAAGATTCATCTCCACCTTAACGCCGTCAAGACGCTCCTCATACAAACCAACTGCATGACGTAGCACCTCGTTTAGATCAAGAACCTCCAGGCGCGCCATTGGCAATCGCGCAAAACGCGAAAACTCATCAACCATCGCCTTAAGTCCCGCGACTTCCCTCGTGATAGTTTCCGTGCATTCGTCGATGACTGCCGCTACGCGCGTTTCATCAAGTGGCTCTTCATGCTTACCGTATGATCCGTTCTGATCACCGTTAGAGCTAACGCGGCGGTAGCTCTTGGCGATGCGCTCAGCGGAAAGCTGGATTGGTGTCAAAGGATTTTTGATCTCATGGGCCATCCGTCTCGCGACTTCGCTCCAGGCTGCGGCGCGTTGGGCGGCAAGCAGCTCTGAGAGATCTTCGATCACCAGAACCACACGGCGCCCCTGACCTGGGGAACCTCGCAGCGCTGTGACAGTCAATGCCACGGGAAGGACGCCACTTTCATTGGTCGCAGTTCCCGCGAGTTGCGTCTGCTCCATTGCCTGGCCCGTTCGGCGCGCGCGGTGAAGCACGCGCTCCAGCGTTACTTGATTCTCGGGGCCAATGAGTTGTTCAAGTTTCTCTTTACCGGTAGGCGGGACATTCAAACGAAGCATCCGGGTCGCCGCGGCGTTGATAGTGGTCACGCGGTCATTCTCATCGAGAGAAACAACACCCGTAGTTAGGGATTCAAGGACCGTCTCGATGTAGTTTCGTCGTTCTTCGAGTGCCAGATTTTTTTCGCGGAGTTCCGCTGAGCCAACTTCGATCCTGCGGCGATTCTCTTCGAGCTGCGCGGTCATTTGGTTGAACGAGTGAGCCAGCAGGGCCAACTCGTCGTCGGCCACAGTGGTCACACGATGCGAAAGATTTCCGCGCGCGATTTCGTCGGACGCTTCCGCCAGCGCTTTGATAGGGGTAGCAATTCCCCGCGCTAAATAGATAGCCACCCAGCTCGAAACGAACAGCAGCACCAGAGTCATGAGACCCAGGGTTGAAACTCCCAGCAAGCGAACTTTGCGCTGCTTCTTCACCAATTTTTGGTACTCGCTCTGGGAGCCGGTAATCGTATCGTTTAAGTCGCCATCGGTCCGGCGCGCTGGTGCTACGACTAGTGTTTGATTCTCAGATAGTGGCACCACAATCACGTCAAACGCTTTGCCGTCCGCGAGACTTTCTCCGCTATCACCTTTGGCCTGACGTGCCTTATCGAGAAGGGTCTCTAGTTCTGCCAGGTCACTTTGAGAAAGCTTGGCCCTGCTTTGAGCAACTACATTTCCGTCTGAGTTGACGATCTCAACCGCCGAGAGCTGGCCACTTGTAACGATTTGATTAAGACTCTGCTGCCAATCTGTCTCGGGTTGTCTGTTCAGTATTGCGGCAAGCAGTAGGGCAGTTTCGTGCAAGCTGTGATTCTGTATGGCGAGAGATTCCCGCCGTACTTCCTGAGCTTCCCCAACTACGCCCTCGGGAATAGGATGGAACCACTTCTCAATCGAGCGATTCAAGAAGAGGTAGGAGAAAACAGCCATCGCCGTAATGGGCAAGAAACTGATTGAGATGAAATAGACCAGCAGGCGAGTCTTAATCTTCGACCCGAGTTGCCGCTCGCGTCGCTCACGACGCAGCTTCAGTAGATTCCGAACAAAGACAAAAGAGAAAACTACAAAGGCGACGAAGTTAAGCGTTGAAAGAGCGTAGAGTAGGAGCGTGTCTGAAGCCGTATCGGGCCGAATAACCGTCCACAGCCAGAGTTGCTGAGAGACGATTATCGCTAGCAGCAGCAAGACCGTCATACCGAGCGTCCATAGCAAGACCAGGCGGCGCCGGTTCAATCTCTTCGGCCTTTGAGAAGCGGGATTCTGTTGCTGATTGCTCATGAAAAGGTGACCGAAAGTTTATCATACACCTCTTGGGACCGGCATTCCTGCCTGTCAAGATCATCGGTTTAAGTAGTGTACTCGTCCGTTGCCGGCATTAGCACACCAATGCGTCATCTAAAGCAGTGGCATGAACCACCTTCTGAAGGAATCGAGCGTGAATTATTCGGCGCAGTAGTCTAGAATGCCCCCGCACTTTTAGCTCTCCTGCTTCCAAGTAACTGATGGATCTTCAGCAAGTCTTTACCAATCAGGCTGGTCGACTGCGCAGTGGCTGGCGATTGGTTGTCTTCGCGCTAATTTACATTGCGCTGCTGTTTTTAATCAGCACCGCGGTGCGAATTTTCTACGTAATAGCCAGTCTCATCGCACCAGGTTTAAGACCCGGCCCGTATTTTGAGAACATTGTATTCAGGCTCATACTTTTGGCAGCGGCCCTGGTCGTGGGATATCTGTGTACGCGCTGGCTGGAAGATTTGCCCTGGCGTGCAATGGGTCTATCGCTTCACGCACGATGGCTCCGAGATTTCTTTGTGGGTTCAATTATCGGAGTCGCGTCCCTTGCTCTCGCAGCCGGGATCGCAGCTGCAGGCGGCGGGCTCCGATTCAGAGCACCTGACAAAGGACTACTTCTTCAGATCGGCCATACGCTTGTTTTCTCCGCGGCTCTTTTTATTATTGCCGCACTGGCTGAAGAGGCATTGTTCAGAGGCTATCCCTTGCAGACCCTTGCGCGCGCGGGTCTTGCCTGGCTTGGTGTCCTTCTCACTTCGGTTCCTTTCGCGGCAGTGCATCTTCGGAATCCGAATGTGGTGCAAGGCTTCACATTCCTTAACACCGCCCTTGCAGGCGTTTGGCTGGCGGTTGCTTATCTGCGCACGAGGAGTTTGTGGTTTCCTTTAGGAGTCCACTGGTCATGGAACTGGGCGCTGGGCTCTCTTTTCGGTCTCCCCGTCAGCGGCATCACCAACATTGCGCCGCATCCGCTTCTGCACGGTGTCGACCTGGGCCCAGGATGGCTGACCGGCGGGAGCTATGGGATCGAAGGCGGAGTGGCTTGCACGATAACGTTGGTAATCTCGACAGTCTTTATTTGGCGAACGCGGCTGGTTTCAGTGACAGAGGAGTTGAAGAAGCTGACGTCGCAAGAAAACCCGGTTAGCGAAAAGCGTCTGATTTCAATTCTTCCCCGACTTAATGGCAGAGCCTCAGACTAGTTACTCCTTGTTTGTCATCCGCTGCTGGTAAACTTCAAAATCACTCCACACTTGTTGGACCATTTTTGAATCGATTACCTTACTTTCAGGAGTGGTTGGATTCGTTGCTGAGATTACCTGCAACGCCAATTGCCCGCACTTGCCTGGTTGGAAAGCTTCAGCTCCTGCATTCTCAGCGCTCACCAATCGGAACGTAGGGGACATCACGACGGCCGACGTATTCCGCGCGTGGACGGATCAGCTTGTTATCGGCGAATTGTTCGAGGATGTGGCCGGTCCAACCACTGATTCTGCTCAGGGCAAAGATCGGAGTGTAGAGATCGAGGGAAATTCCCATCATGTAGTAAGTCGAAGCGGAGAAAAAGTCGACATTCGGATAAAGACTTTTTTCTCGCATCATTACTTCTTCCATCCTGCGTGACATCTCGTACCACTTTGCGTTGCCCGCTCGCTCACCCATCTCTTTGGCAAACTGGCGCAGGTGTGTCGCGCGCGGATCCTCGGTGCGATAGACGGCATGGCCGAAGCCCATTATCTTTCGCTTTTCGGCAAGCGCTTTTTTGACATAGCTTTCCACATTCTCGACTGCTCCGATCTCCAGCAGCGTCTTCATTACATTCGTATTGGCCCCGCCGTGCAATGGACCAGAGAGCGCGGCAATCGCAGCCGTGACTGCTGAATACATGCTCGCAAGCGTGCCTGCAACCACGCGAGCCGTGAAGGTCGAGGCGTTCAGTTCATGGTCGGCGTGAAGAATCAGACAGATATCGAATACGCGTGCGTCATGCTCAGATGGCTCTTCACCCTTGAGCATGTAAAGAAAGTTGGAGGCGATATTGAAGCTGGGATTTGGTCTCAAAGGCTCCCGACCCTTGCGAATTCTATCGCTGGCCGCCACGATGGTCGGAAACTGGGCGGTGAGTTTTGTAGCCGTCCTGATGCTCGCCTCTCGAGAAAGATTGCGGGAGCTAGGGTCATAAAACTCGAGTGCTGAAACAGTGGTTCTAAGTACGTCGGTCGGATCGGCTTCGTCGGGAAACTGCTTCATCAATTCAATAATCTCTTTTGGTATTTCGTAAGCTTCACTCAGTGATCTTTTCAATTCGCTGAGTTCCAAATCATTAGGAAGCCGTTTGTTCCAGAGCAGGAATACAACTTCTTCAAACGTGGAATGCTTTGCCAGGTCGTGAATGTTGTAACCCTGATAGATCAGTTCACCCTTTTCACCATTGACATCAGAGATGGAGGAAGTTGCGGCTGCAACGCCTCTTAGTCCCGCTGCGGAAGTACCGGTGGGTGCGCGTGTTTTATCGGTCATGAGAATCTTTTCAATGTGCAGCGAAGATAACAAAGACCCGGAAGCGTGACAAGTAATGGTTGGCCAGAGACTAGTCGTGTTTCAGCGAGACTGTCACTTCTTGTCCGCGCCTTGCCTTTAAGATCTGCGCAGCCGAGCGATTCGTTGCAGCAATTTCCAGAAAGCCTGCACTTCCCCAGATGGCAAACAACTTGTCTTTGTTGCCCGTTTCTTCAGCAAAAAACTGCTTGAAGGATCTAATCGTCGTCCCGTTCACCATGAG
>JBGPNE010000181.1:0-6020 GCA_041487335.1 Pyrinomonadaceae bacterium | reverse complement strand
CCTTCGCGTGCTTTGGCTCGAACCGTAATCTCCTTATGCTCTGCCATGATTGCTCCTCTTACAAAGGTTCAGCGATCAGCCCCGAAGCATTTTCGATCTGCGATTGCCGATTTTCGATTTGAAGAATGGCCTGGTAACCTTTGTGACCAACCGGGAAAACCTCAGAGGAACTCCGCGGTTTCAAATCGCAAATAGGCAATCACCAAGCAAAAATCTGCTGTGCTGATCGCTGATGGTCTTCTCTCTAAGCCATCAGTGTTTGCCCTTCATACGAAGAGCGAGGAAACGCTCGTTTCCTCGTGGATCGACTTGATCGCTTTCGCCAGAAGCGGCGCGATACTAAGTACTTTAATCTTTTTCAACTGACATGCGTGATCGTGCAGCGGAATCGTATTCGTCACTATTATCTGCTCGATTTGGGATTCGTCCAGTTGTTCCACGGCTCTTCCGGACAACACCGCATGAGTGAAACACGCATGAATTCGTTCCGCACCTGCGCTTTTGAGCGCTTTCGCGACTTTCGTCAACGAGCCACCAGTGTCGCACATGTCATCGACAACCAGGCAGCTTCGGCCGCGCACATCGCCGACGACATTCATCACCTCGGCTACGTTCGGCTGCTCACGCCGTTTGTCGCAAAGCGCGAGTTCCACATTCAAACGCTTGGCATAGGCGCGTGCGCGCTCGGCGCCACCGGTGTCAGGAGCGACCACGGTTAAATTCGGGAGCGGGTTGCCCTGGTAATAGCCAATCATCACCGGCGCCGAGTAGAGATGGTCCACGGGAATATCAAAGAACCCCTGGATCTGCGCCGCGTGCAAATCCATGGTCAAGAGCCGGTCAGCACCTGCGACGGTGATCAGATTTGCAACGAGCCTCGCCGAAATCGGAACGCGTGGGCGGTCTTTCTTGTCGGAACGCGCGTAACCGTAATACGGGATGACAGCCGTTATGCGCTCTGCGGATGATCGACGAAAAGCATCCAGCATCACCAGCAGTTCCATCAGGTGCGCATCCGTGGGCGGGCAAGTGGGCTGGACAATGAATACATCACCGCCACGGACATTCTCGTCGATCTGAAAGTTAAACTCACCGTCCGAGAAGCGTTCCGCAAAGGCCCGCCCCATATCACAACCTAAATGGTGGCAAATCTCTTCCGCCAGTTTCGGATTAGCGTTTCCAGAAAAGATCTTGATGCCGCCAGTTGTGCTCATAACTTCGGTAACAAGTTGACAGGTAATGGGTGACAGGATAGAGCATTTTGCTTATCACTTGTCACTCATCACTGATCACGAAATTTATGGCTGGGGCGGGAGGATTCGAACCTACGAATGCCGGTTCCAAAGACCGGTGCCTTACCACTTGGCTACGCCCCAGTATCAGATCCGAGATGAAAAGAGCGTAAGCGCGGAGTGCCAGATGAACTCATGGCGCGCAAATATTCATCGCGCGATAGTGTAACGCAGGAAAAGATGCGCCAGCCGACTTCCGCCTGAATCTCCCGAAGAGCGCGATGTTGCGCCTCCTGGTTCTCAAAGATACCAAACACACTCGAGCCACTTCCAGCCAGCAAAGCGTCACGAGCACCAGCCTGAAGAAGGGCACTCTTAACTCGCCCAATCTCAGGCGCAATATCAAAGATCACACGTTCAAAATCATTCTGTAACTGCTCGTCAAGGGGCCATTGATCCGGATGACGGAATTCGCTCTTCGCACGAGAAACAAAAAGCATAGAGTTCGCGTCGGTTGTTGTCAAGGAGGTGGCCCCGTGAAGTGCAGCATACGCTTCAGCCGTGGAAATGGTGGCTTTCGGTGTCACGCTCAGAAGATACTGCTTACTGCCATCCGGCAGTGGCGTCAGTTCTGCTCCGATTCCGATCCCTAATGCCCGTCCCCCGAGGAAAAAGAAAGGAACATCTGCTCCAAGCCTGGTACCTATCTCTACAATTTCAGCAAGGCTCGGTTCGAGTTCCCAGAAATGGGCTAGACCCATTAATGCGACCGCGGCATTCGAGGAGGCTCCGCCCAGACCTGCTTTTGCGGGAATCCTCTTCTCTAGCCGAACGCTCACACCAGATCTTATGCCGTAGCAATCTCTTAGAGCGTTCGCCGCCCGGACAATTAGGTTCTTGTCATCAGTAGGAACGTCTGAATCATCGCATGTGAGAAGGATCTTTTCGCCGTCACCAGGCGCAAAGTGAATATGGTCATGCAACGAAATTGTCTGCAGGACAGTTCGGACCTCATGATATCCATCCGGACGCTTGCCCAAGATGCGCAAGCTCCAGTTGATCTTGGCGAACGAAGGAAGAGTGAATGCGGGCGTGGTCAATTTGGGGCGGCTGAACATTTCGAAGGCGCCAGCCGCCAGTTCACTTAACCGTGCGTGCGGCGTCTAGCGCGTAATGAACACCTGAGCTAAATAGACGCTGCCATCGGAAGCAACAAAACTGCCAATCGCCGACGCCTGAAAGCCCCTGTAAAGAATGTTTGCCCGGTGCCCCGGTGAAATCATCCACTGCTTTACAGCAAAAGCACCAGGGTCTTCGTAGCCCTGATTATACGCGATGTTTTCGCCAAGCACTTTAAAGCGCAGAATTCCCACCGCTCGAGCGCGATCTTTCAGACGGAGGCCATCGGGTGTTTCGTGAGCGAAGAAGCCAAGCCTAGCCATCTTCTCCGCATGAACTCGCGCCATCCGGCATAAATCGGCATCCCACGCCAGCCGCGTCAATCCATTTCGCGTACGCACCTCGTTGGTCCTGTCAAAGGCCCGCCGTTCTATTGAGGTCGCATCATCGATGGACGGCAATCCAGCAGCATTTGTGTCGGTAGAATCGGAACTTGCCGTAAAACCTACGCGGCGGGGCCTCGAGTAAGCAACGCTCTCATGAGCGCTAATAAGTCGCGCTACGGGCCGGGACTGCAGGTTCTGCCCCGACGTGCTCCGGCAGAGCGTAAGGGAGGTTATTGATAACAGAACAACTGCGAATGCAGCGTATTTAAGTGTGGAAAAGACCGATCTAGATAGATTCAGTTTTAAGGGAATCATTGTTATAGGTCACCCTGGGCGGCTTCGCATTGGCAAAGGTAAAGGCCCTGAGGAAGGCCGTCGAGTGAAAAACCATGCCGGGGCAGGCAGGTCAGGCCTGGCCACTCCCAGACTAACAAATGATTGAATTCGGATCAACACCGTTGGCATGAAAATGTGCGGGTTTCGGTCAGATTGGCAGGCCGAGCTGATGAGCATAACTTAGTTATTTTCGGTGGCTATCGAGGGCGTCTCGGATCCCGGGGCAAACTGCTGAAGGGTGCGCTGCCACGATCTGCGGGTAGGGTAGCAATAGAGCAGGACGGCGACCGCGACGAGTCCGGCCCCATAGGTATAGAAGTCGTTTCCGGTGATCAGCGTCGCGATTAAACCCATAGCTGCGATTGCCGCGCCCAGGAGAGCAACCTGAAGAGTGGTTTTTTCCAGGGTGCTGAGTAGACCGCGAGCGCCTCTTAGAGCACTGATATCCTGGAGCCGCATTGCGGCAAACTTTGTGCGACGCAGAGCGACAGAGCCCAGTCCGAAGCTCAGGATAACGATTCTCAACGCTATGTCGAGAGACGGATTTTGCTGCTGCCTCAAGAAGCTTCTGCCAAGGAACGTAACAATCGAAAGAAGGATCGTGGCAATCAGCAACCCCGCAACTGTCGTCGAGGCTACCTTGTGACGACGAATCAGTTCAGACTGAATGTTTCTCGCTATTTGATTGGACGACTCCACGGTTGCACCTCGAAGTCTGCTCGACTCACTCCTCCTCAAAGCGGCCAGATTAAGGCTACGTTCAACGCGTCTTGCCACATATTGCGTGACATTAAAATATCAGCCTTAGCAAATTGCGCAAAGTCGGATTGGCTTCCACCCCAGCGGGGCTGCCCCGCTGGGGACCCCGGTCTCCAGCAGAAACCGGCCTGCCGTTAGTTCACAACAGGCCGGCGATTGATTGGATTCCTCGCAACTGCTAAGGCTTGATGCCCGGCGACGGTGTGGCTGCTGGCGCAATAGTTCCTGGTTGAGCCGTGTTCTGAACGGTCCCAGGTTGTGGAGTTGGCTTCTTGGTCGGCGCCGGCCGAGAAGCGCCACTCTGAACGACGGGCGTTACATTGGCAGGCAATTGACCGTTGTACTTCATCGCCTCGTCGATCAGATCAGTCCCTTCCTTGCCATCCTTGCTGATCAGGATACCGTCTTTGTCGACGGTGACATCAGCTCTGCCGCTGACCTGCTGCATCAGATTACCCATGAAGGTTGGCCGTTCGGGCTTGGCGCCGCAGTTATTTGGCGCTGCTTCGGGAAGAGGAGCACCGATTATATTTAACTGCTCTTTGGCCTTATCGGCGCGTTCACTATCCGAGTGGTACCGCAAAAGCTGCTGGTAATATTTTGCGGCTTCATCCGGCTCTTCCTCTTGCTGGTAGGTGTAGCCGAGTTTATAAAGGACTTCGTCCATGTAGGAAAAACACGGGTATTTCTCAACTATGTCTTTGAAGCGGGACTGCGCTCCTTTCAGACCGCCTCCGTGAACCTTATAGCGAGCCGTTAAGTAAAAATCACCAACTTGATAATCATGCATAGCCAGATTTTCCTGGACTTCATTTAAGCGCTCCTGAACTTGCGGACGAAGTTTCGTCTGCGGATACTGTTGCAGCAACGATTTGAGTCTTTGCTCCGCCTTGCGCGCATGTGTGATGTCGCGATCAGATAAGCCCATCTGTCTCATCTCGGCCTCGGCAACCTTCAACATCGCGTCATCAGCTAGAGGATCGGTTGGAAAGAAGGTCAACCAGTCCAGGTAGGCCTGAGCTGCCTGAATCAGCGCACTTGTTGTTCCCTCAAGATAGAAAGAGTCGGCAATTGCGAGCTTTGCAAGAGGCAGGAATGCCGAATCAGGATAAGTGTTGATGATTGTCGTAAAAAGAAGCCGCCCGGTTTCGTGGTTCCCTTTTCGTACCTCCTTAGCCGCTTCCTCAAAGAGCACCCGATCACGCCCGGTCGCGACCGTGCCGGTTAAATCAGCATACTTGTCGTCTCCACCGCCACCAAACAAACCAAAAAGGTGTTTCTTCTTCTTTTTCTTCGGCGCCGCACCAGAAGCACTAGAAGCTACGTTGGCTGTTCGCGCGCTTGCGGTAGCTTGCAATCCCGCCTGCACCCGCGTGTCAATATCCGCAACCGAAGTTTCGAGCCGATCAAGAACCGTGGCATCGTAACGCTCAGAACGCTCTTGCTTGCCATGAATGTCATTGACCTCGGAAAGGATCGAGCCAACTTCTTTATCTAATCCGCGAAGTCTCTCTCGCGGATCGTCGGCGTTTGCCTTCTTCTTGTCCTTTTTGTCCGAGCCGCCTGGCTCCATGGAAGAGATGGCGCTGTTTAGCGACCGGTGCATCGATTCGAGCTTGGATCTCATGATGTCCAAGCGCTGGATGGCGGAAAGATCGCTCTGCGGCTTGCCGCCCCCCTGCGCAAGCGCGGCACCGCACAAACTCAGAACCAGCGCAGCGCAAAGTGCCAAGAGAGCAATGAAGCGAGAATGCATAAATAGCACCTCCGAGAAAAACATACGACTCATTTTAGACTTCCGATCTCCGATTGCCGATTGCCGATCTCAAAATCTAATTGAAGTATTCCCTTGCAATTCGAAATCGCAAATCAAAAATCTAAAACTTCCTAGACCCATTGGACAGTCGCTTCGCGCAACTCGCGGAGGGCCGCCTCCGGATCGGGCCCGCCAAAAACTGCGGAACCAGCAACAATAATTTCTGCACCGGCGGCAACAACAGTCGCAATATTCTCGAGATCGATTCCACCGTCAATCTCGATGCGCACATTCAGACGGCGTTCATCAATTATCCGCCGCAAACGGCGCAGTTTATCAATTGATGTCGGAATAAATCGCTGGCCGCCGAAGCCTGGATTAACAGACATCACCAGTACATAATCGACGAAATGTAGCGCTTCTTCCAGGCTG
>JBGPNE010000180.1:0-6033 GCA_041487335.1 Pyrinomonadaceae bacterium | reverse complement strand
GGGCCAGTAATGCTGCTGCGTGCCCCGGCCCGGATCAATATTCTCGGGGAACATGTTGATTACGTCTCTTACATGCCGACGGCGTCTCTTCCCTTCGGCAGCCGAGAGCATGACATGGTCATGCTCTGTCGAGCCTCTGAGATGGGGCGGGTGCGCGGCGCTTCGACCTTTGAAAAGTATGAACCATTCTGTTTTGAGTTAAACGAAGGGCCGCGCGCTGCTCTGGCCGGAGACTTCGAGCGCGCCTGGACCGATTATCTTTATGGTCAACCTGCGCCACCTGCACACTGGGCCAACTATGTTAAGGGACCAGTTTTTTATGCCTTGTTGAAGTATGGACAGCCGGTCCAGCGCGGGTTTGACTTCATCGTGGATTCGAGTATTCCTCCTGGTGGTGGAGCTTCCTCATCTTCCGCCTTGATAGTGCTCGCCGGCGCGGCCATTCGCAGGCTCAACCAACTGCCCTACGATGCGCACGAACTGGCCCATGAGTCAGCGCAGGCCGAGTGGTACGTCGGTACGCGCGGCGGCGCAATGGATCACCTGACAATATGCCTGTGCCAACGTCAACAGGCTGCACATATATCTTATGCCCGCGGGAAAGTTTCCCTGGTTCCTCTTCCTGATCGTGAGTTTCGCTGGGCCACCTTCTTCTCACATCCTGCCGATAAAGGTCGAGAGGTGATGCTCGAATACAATGAGCGGGCGGCCATCTCGCGAATAATCATTCCAGCGATTATCGAGTATTGGAGCGTCAATCGTCCTGCACTTTATGATGCGTGGCAGACTGCCCTGGAGGAATTTAAGTCTGGCTCCGCAGCGGCGCTGGATACTTTAGCAGGGGCGCTCCGCGAGTTACCTGAAAAGATTAGCTTCACGGAAATAGAACATGATTACCCGCTTGCTTTTAGCCAATGCAGCCTGGCGTTCCCGGTATTAGTTCGAGAGCGGCGTGAGCACCCGATGAGGGTACGGGACCGTGCGCTGCATCACCTGGGTGAAGTGCAACGAGTTGCCGCCGCAACCGTGGTGCTGCGCGGCATATCACGCGCAACAGAAGAGGGGAAAAGAGAGACTATCAGCGCCGGGATGCGGACCATCGGAGAATTGCTTGACGAATCTCATGAGAGTCTGTGCGGTCTCTATGGAGTGTGCACGCCAGAGGTCGAACAACTCGTCGAAATCATCGCTTCAGACCCGCAGGTGTATGGCGTACGTCTGATGGGCGGAGGCTTTGGCGGCAATGTTCTGGCTTTAATCACAAAAGAGTGGGTTGCTTCAATTATTGAGCGCGTGCAGTCCGCATACTACGGTCCACGGGGGAGAGACGGATTACGCGAAGGCTCGGTGATGGTTTCAACTCCGGGCGACGGTCTCACAACTCTTGATCTGGAAAGTGTATGGCGCGAGGCCATCAGGCAATTCAACGCAAGATGGTGGGAGGCCAATGACTACGCCCGGGCGATTGGTTCGCTGCTCGATAGTTTGATCTCAGCAACTCCCGCCGCTGATGTCTGGCCGATCATTGTGGCGGCAGGTCAAGGCACACGCGCAGCTTCGAGTGGGCTCAACGTTGCGAAGCCACTGGCCCAGGTTTCGGGGTTGCCTGCCATCACACGAGTGCTACATGTCGTGAAGCAGGCTACGCAATGCGCTCGCCCGCCCATCGTAATCGTCTCGCCGAAGATAGAATCGCAAGTATGCGATGCGCTTGCTCGGGAAAATGTAAAGATCATTGTCCAGCCTGTTGCCCGCGGCAGCGGCGACGCGGTTCTTTGTGCTTACGACGAGATGCGCGGCTTTCAGGGACGCGCGCTGGTTGTCTGGGGAACCCAGCCCGTCATTCGCGCGCTAACGATGCGGCGCTCGTTGACGATTGCCGGGATGTTCCCGGATTACGAGATGGTTTTGCCGACCGCCTTGACCCGCCGGCCATACGCTCCAGTGCGGCGCGATCATCGCGGGGAGGTGCGTCGAGCGCAAGAAACTCATTTAGAAAAAGTGCGCGCGCCTCGTTTTGGAGAGACCAATCTTGGCCTCTTCATCCTGTGGAGCGAAGCAATGTTTGCGGCGCTGCTTGAGATGAAGCGCGCGTATTGGAGTGAAGCCAACGGGCGCTATGGCAGGCCTGGCGGCGAACTCGGTTTTCCCAACGAGCTTATTACACACTTCTCTAAGCTTCAGAACGGTGTGCTGGCCTCGCCCATCGCCGATTGGCGCGAGCCCCAGGGAATCAAGACCAGGGATGATCTGGCGCGTTGCGAGCAGTTCATTAGCGAATTAGAGAACGAATCAATAATGCCTGGCGCTTGACGAGTAGGTTTCCTGCTTGTCATCCGTCACCGGTCACTGCATTTCATGGCTCTTGCCAACCAACTCCCTGCGGTCAAACGCCGCTCCATACCTTCCTTGCGCTGGTGGATCGGCGGACTGCTGTTCCTGTCAACGGTCATCAACTATATTGACCGGCAAACACTCTCCGTTCTCGCTCCATTTCTGAAAACGGAATTCCATTGGACTAACTCCGACTACGCGAAGATCGTGATCGCATTTCGCATCGCCTACACAATCGGGCAAACGCTTTTTGGCAGGCTCCTGGATCGCATCGGAACGAGACGAGGCCTGACGTTCACGGTTATCTGGTACTCAATCGCCTCGATGTTGACCTCGCTCGCAATGGGGTTGCGCAGTTTTGCCTTCTTTCGCTTTCTGTTGGGAGCAGGCGAGTCTGCTAACTGGCCCGCTGCAACTAAGGCTGTCTCCGAATGGTTTCCCAAACATGAACGCGGGTGGGCCGTAGCCCTTTTTGACAGCGGCTCTTCCATCGGCGGCGCAGTCGCTTCCGTTCTGGTGCTCTGGCTCTATTTTCATTTCGGATGGAGAGCAGCGTTTGTTGTTCCCGGTGTGCTCGGTCTGTTGTGGCTCGCGGCGTGGCGACTGATTTATCATCCGCTTGAGTCTCACCCACGCGTCCGTCAGGCAGAGCGCGAAATGATCCTGCGTGATCGGCAGGAAGCCGAGCGGGAAGAAGGTGGCGAGAGGGCAAGCGCGCGATGGATCGATCTCATCATTCTGCCGCAGACCTGGGGCGTAATCTTCGCGCGCGCGCTTACAGATCCGGTCTGGTTCTTCATTACCGATTGGTACGCGATCTATCTCGCGTCGAAGGGTGTTAATCCCAACGGATGGTTGATCGCCTTCGTCGCTACTTTTCTGGCAGCTGATCTGGGTAACTTTTTCGGCGGCGGCATGTCGAGTTGGTTAATCAAACGCGGTTGGCCCGTGGGCCGCGCACGCAAGGCTGTGGTTGTATTCGGCGGAATTGGCATGATGCTGCTGATCCCGACGGTCTTCACCGCCAACGTGTGGGCGTTGGCCGGACTCTTTGCTTTCTCAACTTTCGCTTACGCCGCTTTCTCGACGATGGCCCTCGTTCTACCTTCCGATTTGTACAGGAGTGAATCCGTGGCAACTGTGAGCGGAATGAGCGGCACGGGCGCAGGCATCGGAACGATTATTTCTACCTATTTGATCGGCTACATCTCGGATCGCCATGCGTTTGGGCCAATTCTTATTGCCGCGAGCCTGATTCCGCTCGTCGGCATGGTGCTCGTGCTATTGCTCGTGCGCAACAGGCCCGCGAGCGGTCAAAGCTTTGTGCGACGGATCTGAAAATGGCAAATGGTAAATGGCAAATGGAAAATGGTCTTCGGCATCCACCAGTGAAGGATTCAGTGATGATTAAAGCTCTGCTCGCGTCCATCTTGATCGCAACTCTCGGCGCAAACGTTTTTTCATTCAGTCTTACACCGCCGCCGGAAGCGTTCACGGTGCTCAAGCAAACACCTGCCCCCGGCCCCCGCATCACGCCCTATCTCAAATACCAGACGGAGCAGGCCTGGAAAGAGGATGAGCTTCGTCGCCGAGCGCTGGAAGGGATTCGCACTGAGAAAGATTTGTTACAACTGCAACGCGAGTTGCGCAGGAAATTGTTGGAAATGATCGGCGAGCTTCCTGACAGAAGAACGCCATTGAATCCGCGTATCAGCGGAAGGATTCAGATGGATGGCTTTCATATTGAAAAGCTGATCTTTGAAAGCCTGCCCGGTGTTTACGTTCCGGCACTCGTCTATGTACCCGATCAGGGCGGGCCGCATCCGGCAGTGTTAGTACCGTGCGGTCACTCTGCCAACGGAAAGGTTTACTACCAGGCGCTCTGCCAGAGATTAGTCCAGCGCGGTTACGTCGTGATCTGCTGGGACCCGGTGGGACAGGGAGAGCGAAGCCAGTTCTGGGACACGAAAGCCGAAAAGAGCCGTTACAACCTGATCTGCGCAGAGCACGCCGTGATGGGCAACATGGCTTATCTCGTGGGCGCTAACCTCGCGCGCTGGGAAATCTGGGACGGGATACGCGCTGTCGATTACCTGCTGACGCGTCCCGAAGTCGATCCCAGGCGCATTAACATTACGGGCACGAGTGGCGGTGGTTTTCAGACCGCGCACATCGCTGCCCTCGATGATCGCATCAAGGTCGCCGCGCCCTCCTGCTACATCACGGCGCTGCCGATGCGCATCTACAACCGCATCTTCAAAGACCCGGACAGCGATCCTGAGCAGGACCTCTTCGGCATGGTCTCAAACGGCGTGGATCACGCCGGGCTATTGCTTTTGCTGTACCCGCGGCCGGTCTTCGTCGCTGCTGCCGTGCTGGATTTCTTTCCCATCGAAGGTACGCACAAAACTTTCCGTGAAGTGTCGGACATTTACAGCAAATTCAACCACGCAGATCGCATCGCCATGACCGAGGGCTATCACGAGCACCAATACTCTCCGGAAAATCAGGAGGCTGCGATCTCTTTTCTGGACCGCTTCAACGACCTAAGTCCACGACAAGGAGTTGCGCCGGGCCTTGCTTCGGTCAGGGAGCTTGACGAAAAAACTTTGCAATGCACGCGCAGCGGACAGGTTCTATTAGACAACCCCGAAGGCAGATCGCTGATGGACGTGATTCGAGAATACTATCTCGAGCATAAGGGGAGGCCAACGCGCACGCTCGCTCAGCTTTATCTCGGCGATCGCTACCCCGGCATTAACAAGTGGCCTGTTGTTCCCTACGGGGGCAAACCCGCACAGGGTCAGATCAGTTGGGAGACTGCAGGAAGCTCAAAGTTTGAGGATGTTCTAATTGATAAATACCTGCTTCATCACAGCGAGCGCCTCAGCATTCCACTGCTGCACATTCACAGGCCAGGAAGCCAGAGCGAGCGCGTGCTCCTATGGTTCAGCGACAAGGGCAAAGCGACCGCCGACAATTGGCCAGAAATTTTGCAGTATGTGAAAGCGGGCTACGACATTATCTCTTTCGACTTTCGCGGTCTCGGGGAGACGCGGATGCCCTTCAAGGCGACCTCGATAGACGACCCTGCGTTGGCCCAACTTGATTTCGATCGAGCGTACGTGAGTCCGATCTCCGGCGTGCTGGCCGATTACGCTTACAACTCGCTGCTAACAGGCAGGCCATACTTCTTGCAGATGATCGAAGACGCAGAGATCGCCACACGCTTTTCGCGCTCGCAGCTCAACGCGAGGCAAATTTCCGTCACAGCCGGAGGAGAAGGTTACACGCTCGCCCAGAGCATAGCTGAAGTGATACCCGGCATTAGTCTTCAGGGGCAACCGGGTGAACGTATCATTAAATGGTCGGAGCTTGTCGAGCAGAAACGCGAACTGTGGCCCATTCAATATCTCCTGCCGGGCGGAGCATACGTTCGTTAAGTGGAACAAAAGGCGAAAAACAGAAAGAGAGGGTACTGATGCAGTACCAAAAAAAGGGCTGCCTGCCCGTCAGTGTGGGTAGATTAATTATTCATTCGCGGTTTCTTCTCTCCCGGAGACCTTCATTGAGGAACAGACTATGGACAGACGCAATTTTATAAAGGCCGGAGCGGCCGTCACGTTGTTCAGCGGTCTCGGCGTTGGAGACGCCCAGGATGTTGCGTCTCACACTTGGGACCAATACGATTTTGGTTCC
>JBGPNE010000179.1:0-6042 GCA_041487335.1 Pyrinomonadaceae bacterium | reverse complement strand
TGCGCCTAGGAACTATGCAATCGGATCACGCTGGCCAAAGATGGCGGTGCCGATGCGCAACATTGTGGCGCCCTCTTCGATCGCCACTTCAAAGTCATGACTCATGCCCATTGAAAGTTCACCCGACGCTTCGCCAAAGTGTTTCTTGGCGTGAAGGTCGTCTCTTAGCTCTCGCAGTCTGCGGAAGAAAGGCCGAACGCATTCTGCGTCCTCGAAGAAAGGCGGCAGCGCCATCAATCCAACTAATCGAAGCCGCTCGGATTCCTTCACTGTTGCCAGCAATTCGGGCAGTGCATTTTCCGCAACGCCCGCCTTTTTTTCCTCGCCAGCCAAGTCAACTTGGATCAATACTGGCAATTCTTCTCTTCCGTTTTCCATGCACATACGATCCAGACGACGCGCCAGCGAGGTTGAATCGAGCGAATGAATGACGTCGAAAAGTCTTACCGCCCGCCGCGCTTTGTTTTCCTGCAAGTGACCTACCAAATGCCAGCGCGCCGCATTGCGTCCCAGCTCCAGGATCTTCGACTCGGCTTCTTGCACGCGATTCTCGCCAAGGTCGCCTAAGCCTGCGGCGATGGCGCTTTGCACAACTTCAACTGGATGAGTCTTGCTGATCGCCACTAACGTTATCTCCTCCGAGGAGCGATTACACCTCGCTGCGCAGGCGTCAATTCTCTTGCGAACGTCTTCAAAGCGTTCGCGCAACCCCGTCGGAGCATGTGCGGCGTCGGCCATAGACCTTGGCAACGGAATCTCAAGGATACGATGATAATGGCTCGGCTTATATCGCGACATTCGTTACATTATCAGATCATCATAGATGCTGCACCGCGGCAATCAGTGTATCGCTAGAATGGCACAACGGTCGTTAGAGACAACTAATAGTTTCTTGACACCCTCTAAACCCATTCGCATAATGAAATTACTGCTTGCGGATGTGGCGGAACTGGCAGACGCGCAGGTCTCAGAAGCCTGTGATGGAGACATCGTGGAGGTTCAAGTCCTCTCATCCGCACCAGAATTTTCGTTGCTGAGAATGCGAGCCTTTTTGACCCGGGCTCGCTTTTTTCGTCAACTGTTGCGCAAGCTTGAATCAAAATCTTGGGAAAAAGTGCCACAGAGACACTGAGCATGGTGTTTTCGTACTAGACGCCACATTAGATAACCTAACTAGGGGGAATACGATGAACGCTGCAAGAGCGGCCGCAATAGAACCTGTCGGCAAAAGACGTGTTCGGAAATCAATGTCACCTTCGAGTGCGCCCGTGCAGTTGAGAATAGCTGAACGTACAGCACCCGACCGTGTACAGCACCTGGTTAACATGGCATTATCGCTCCTAAAAGAAGCTGAAACGTTGGCTCG
The DNA here is from genome assembly GCA_041487335.1 of Pyrinomonadaceae bacterium. Taxonomy (GTDB): domain Bacteria; phylum Acidobacteriota; class Blastocatellia; order Pyrinomonadales; family Pyrinomonadaceae; genus PSRF01. The sequence continues at coordinate 4,676 of JBGPNE010000179.1, read as the reverse complement.
TGACAAAGCGTTCACGGATGAGTCAATAAGGCTAAGAACCCTCGATCCCGAGCAGGGCATTGACTTGTATTGCGAATTAGCGCGATTTGAGACCGGCCTGATAAAGCTTGCCCTGGAGCACACCGGAGGAAATCAAGCGAAGGCTGCAAAGCTTCTTCATCTCAAGCCAACTACGCTCAACTCAAAAATCAAGCTATACAGCATTGAATATTGATCCGTGGACAATGAAGTTTTTGAGATTGGATCAAGCGCTGAATGGTTCTGTATTTCGCGTTAATTAACCGTCTCAGAGGAATCGTCAGCCTGTGACTCGCGACCGTCGGATACGGTCAATTGCTGCTCGTCGAAAAGATTTGAGTCGACAAGAGTCTGCACCCAATACTGTCCGGCTGTGGGGAAGGTAACGTTAACGAAGAAACTGATGTTGTCGGCAAAGCCACCAGCGGTAATCTCAAAACGTGTTGGTTGCGAGACAACGACAGGATGCTGCCGATCGGGTGTCAGGATTCGCACCTCCGAAAGGTGGGCACCTTCACCGCGCCAGTGGTTGACTACTGCAAACTTGATCAGCGAGACGGGCAACTGCTGCACCATGATGTTTTGAAAAACACCCATAAAGGAGAGCTTATTGCCAGCCTCCAGGCGAACGTCATCGCAGAAAAGTGTATAGAGGAGCTCCAGTCTTTCGTCTTTGTTTTCCGCCGTTGCCATATAATCTCCTAAATGAATGATGTCGAACCACTTCAATCTTACCCCAACATCTGCTCAAAGGCTGCCTCATCGATCACTTTGACACCCAGCGCTTTCGCTTTATCAAGTTTTGATCCAGCTTCGCTGCCTGCGATTACGTAGTCTGTTTTCTTGCTTACCGACGACGTTATGCGGCCGCCGCGAGCCTCAATTAAAACGCGCGCCTCGTCGCGAGTGTGGCTTTCGAGGGCACCGGTTAAGACAAACTGTCTTCCTGCAAACTTCTCATCAATTGTCTCGGCGGTTTTTCGCTCGATCTCGGTACGCACGCCGGCAGCTTGCAGGCGCTGACACAACGCAATATTGCCCGCATCGTCAAACCAATCGCGCACACTCTGAGCTACGGTCAATCCAATCTCGGGAATGCTATCGAGGTCTGGGACAGTTGCCTTGCTTAAAACCTCCAGCGAGCCAAAATGCCTGGCAAGAATGGCTGCCGTTCGGTCTCCCACATGGCGAAGACCCAGCGCATAGAGAAGGCTGGAAAGATCGCGCAACTTGCTTGCTTGAATCTCCGCCAGGAGATTTGACGCCGACTTTTTGCCCATACGTTCAAGGCCTGCGATATCTTCCAGCGTCAGCCGGTAGAGATCGCCGACATCGCGCACCATTGCTCTTTGGACAAGTTGGTCGACCAGTGACTCGCCCAAGCCTTCGATCCGCATCGCCCGGCGGGAAGCGAAATGTAAGAGACGTCCTTTGAGTTGTGCCGGACAATCTGCAGCCACGCAGCGCGCGACCACCTCACCCTCTGGTCTGGAGATCTCCCCACCGCACACGGGGCACTGCTTCGGCATGCGAAAGCGCTTCTCCTTTCCCGTGCGCTTTGCCTCTATTACCTTGAGAACCTTCGGAATTACGTCGCCACCCTTCTCGATCAGCACCCAATCGCCAAGGCGTACTCCCAGACGTTTGACCTCATCTGCGTTGTGGAGAGTGGCACGCGAGACCGTGGTCCCGGCGAGGAGCACTGGTTCCAGATTTGCCACTGGTGTCAGGGCCCCGGTGCGGCCAACCTGAACCACAATCGAGATAACTCTTGTGGTCGTCTGTCGCGCCGGATACTTGTACGCGATGGCCCAGCGTGGTGCTTTCTGCGTTGTGCCAAACTCATCCTGCAACGCGGTAGAGTTTACCTTCACAACCAGCCCATCGATTTCGTAGCTGAGATCATCGCGCTGCGCCTCCATGTGGTTGCAGAAGTCGATCACTTCATCCATAGACGAGCAGAGAACCCGATGCGGATTAACGCGAAAGCCTGCTTTTTCAAGCCAGTTGAGTGCCTCCCAGTGTGTTGCGAAGGGTTTGCGTTCGCCGGTGATCAAGTCGTAGGCAAACATGTCAAGCCTGCGCGCGGCAACAATCTTCGAGTCGAGTTGTCTGATAGTTCCCGCGGCAGCGTTGCGCGGATTGGCAAACTTTGCCTCGCCCTGCTCTTCGCGCTCAGCGTTTATCCTCTCAAATACATTTCGAGGCAAGAACACTTCTCCGCGCACTTCCACTTCTTTAGCGATCGACTGTTCATCGGCGCGAAGCCGGAGTGGCACGCTGCGAATAGTTCGCGCATTCTGCGTGACATCCTCCCCAATCCGCCCGTCGCCTCGGGTAATACCGCGCGCCAGGATCTGATCTTCATACTGAAGCGAAAGAGAAAGTCCATCGATTTTCAGCTCCGCCACGAACTCGAGCGGTCTGCCCTCGGCCAGACGCAGACAGCGTTGGCCAAACGCCCGCAATTCATCGATGTTGTAGCTATTGTCGAGAGAAAGCATTGGGCGTCGATGGACAACTTCGGGGAAACCTTCCGCCGGTCGTCCGCCGACGCGTTGCGTGGGGCTGTCAGGAGTTATGTGCTCGGGGTGTTTATCCTCCAGTTTCTTGAGACGCTCAAGTAGCCCGTCATACTCCGCATCCGAAATCTCCGGGTTGTCGAAAACATAATACAGTTCCTCGTGGCGCCAAATCTCTGCCCGCAGTCTTGCGATCTCCTGTGCGATTGATTGAGCTGTGGCCAACTCCCTTCTCTTCCTCCAAGAATCTTGCGAATGCACGCGTCAACCGTGCGAATGAGCTACAGCCCGTTCCTCTTTGATTTCGCTGTCCCGAACTATCCCGCTAGTCTTCGTTTTAACTTCCCCCAATCTATGGATCACACGGCCGATAAACTTGATGCTTTGCAGAAAATCGTCCAAGCGGATATTTTCGTCCGGTCCATGCGGATTTGAGCCGGCGTAACTGATGCCAAACGACGCAACGGGCGTAGGCGGAGTGCCAACTCCACAGACGGCGCCCACCGGGCCGCTCGAGGGATCCATGGGATAAACCAGGGCAGGAATTCCGTAAACTTCCGAGGCCGAGTCGATGACTGCACGAGCAATCGAAGATTTGGAGGACGACTTTGCCAGAGGCGCGCTTCCGAGTTCGATGATCTCGACGTCTTTGAACCCGCGACGATCAAGATGTTGGCGCAACAAAGCGATCACGATCGCAGGCGAGAGGTCAGGCACAAGCCGGAAATCCAGACGCGCCATTGCCGTACTGGGAAGTACCGTCTTCGCTCCTGCTTCCGTGTGACCTGTTTGAATGCCACAGATGGTGCAGGTCGGACCAAAGATGTGTTCCTTCACGAGAGCCGATCCCTTCATTGAACGAACCCAGCCGGCAATTCGAAACTCACGCTTCAAACCGGCTTCGTCGAGTTCAATAGCCTTAAGTGCTTCTGCGTCTTCATCGTTGATGGGAGCAATGTGAGAAGAGAAACCGTCAATTGTAATTACGCCTTTTGGCGAAGTGACGGTCGCCAATGCTTGAACCAAACGCCAGGCCGGATTCGGAACAATCGCGCCCCACTTCGAGTGAAGATCAGAGCGAGCGCCATGTGCCCGCAACTCCAAAAACGTAATGCCTTTAAAGCCAAGACTAATTACCGGACGCTCTTTTGTATCCCTGTAGCCCTCATCCCAGATACAGCCTTGCGCGGCCAGCAAATCCGCATGCTCGGTCGTGAACCGGTAAAGGCTTGGGCTGCCTAATCCGTCCTCCCCTTCAATAACAAAACGCAGTGACACTGGCAGTTTGCCGAGTGTCTTCTGGTAAACCTCAACGGCCGCAAGACGCGCAGCCAGATCACCCTTGCTGTTGGCTGCGCCTCGGGCGTAAAGTTTGCCATCAACGATCGTGGCCGCAAAGGGCCCGACAGACCAGTCAGTCAAATGTCCAACCGGCTGAACATCATAATGACCATAGACAAGGAAGGTGTGTGGCCCGCCACCACACTCGCCGTAGATAACCGGATATCCTGTGCCCATTCTGAACGAGCGCGTTCCAACCCCTACGCGTTGCATTACCTGTTCGACCGCTTCGGCCATCGCGCGCATGCCAGTGCCGCGCGCCGCAACTGAGGGCATGCGACACAGGGCCTGCAAGCGCTCAGCGAAGCTGCGCGCATGGCGGTCTACATAACGATCGAAGCGGCTAAAAGTCACACGTCAATTATGATGCTGGGCCTTTTAAAAGCGGTAGTTTTCTACTTCCGCGGGACGGCACTCTCAAGTCTCCCGACTCTATTAACACTGCTGGGCATCGTAGAGCAGGTAACGCGAATGTTCCAATCCACGCTCGAATCCAGAACAAACTAAACCCGCGGCAAATGCTTCCTTGAACTCATTCCGCACGCGTAACTGTTCCCGTCTCGCGGCGTCTGCATCGTGCTTCAACAGATCCGTCCACTTGGCCGGTATCTCAACTGCCTGGATCGCTGCCGCTGACGGGTGAGCATTGGCACCGCTTGCCAGCTGTAAAACGCGAGGTGAACGAAGTTCCCAACCGGCAAACAGCCGATCGCTATCGATCCCGATTACTCCGTCGATTTTTTGCCCAGGATCGGTGACGTAATCCGTACCGTAAAGATTCTCGGCATAACTGCG
>JBGPNE010000178.1:0-6052 GCA_041487335.1 Pyrinomonadaceae bacterium | reverse complement strand
AACATTTATCGAAATCCTTTCCGAACTTCCGGCCGACTTGCTGCCGGCTAAAACTCAACCTTGCCATTGAGCACTAACTTCGTCACATCAATCTTGAAGTTAGTGATCGAGTTGGCCTGATTGTCAGTTAGATTGATCAGCAGTTCCTTACTATCGAGGGTAAACAACGGTGCGCCTTTCTCATCGGTTCTGGGAAAAAAGAACACTGCCTCTTCGCCCGGGGCTTTCGGCGGTACGAAGTGAACGAGCAGACGGCGTTCACCGCGCTCGTTCGCAAGGTAAACATATCTTTGCAAATCGGCCAGACGCCCGCCCTTGAAAGTTGCAAACACGGCATCAGCGCCCGGGTTGCTTTTCGATTTCGAACTCAGCGTTACCACGTAGTTGGTAGCGCACGCAGGGCATTCAAGCAGCCCTTTCATTTGCGTATCGTACGCAGTTCGCTGCTGATCGGTCATCTTCTCCACATTAGTCTCAATGGCCTTCAAACGAACCAGCGCCTGTCGCACCGGCAGCGCGGACCGCAACCGCGCGACAAAGATAAAATCAACCGGCATTTGGCTGGTCACTTCCATTTGTGATTGCGCCGCCGCGGCGCCGGAAACCCCCGAATATGAGCCGGCGGCAACCTGTGTCTCTTTGTCGAACTTGATTCGTAGTTCCTGTCTCTTTGCCCATGGCGAATCATTTATTATCGCTTCCGCTTCGCTTTTGGACCATTCCGGAAACGGTTTTTTCGGCAATTCGTTCTGAGCATGGACCACGCACAGCAGAACGCCGATTATTAACAACACCGCTGACAATGTGCGTAGATACGGTTTCATTTTTATTCTCCTGACCCCCGCTTGTCTCGTCCCATCCGAATCGAACCAGCTCTCCGAATTTTCAAGGTGACTGGCCCATCAACTGTTGAGTGCGCAATTTCTCATCGAGGATCCGCTCTTTTTCAACCTGCTTCTCGAGAGCTTCGAGACGTTTGAATTCCGCCAGCTCGGTCTGTGCTTTGTCCGCCTGCTTCAGCCTCGAATAGGCCAGAAATAACTGATAATGCGCCTGCGTCAGCGTCGGCAATTTGCTGATCACTTTTTCCAACCGAGCCACAGCTTCCGGATAATCACGGCGCTTCAACGCGAGCCGCGCGTAATCGTAAAGCACCGGTATTTCATCGGGCGATAACTGGAGCGCATGTTTCAGCGGCGCATCGGCGTCATCAAGCCGGCCCTGCTCAATCGCCACATAGCCCAGACTCGACAGCGCGTCGACATGATCCGGATGAGTGGCGACGAACTTTTCCAGTATCTCGCGCGCCTTCTCGAAATCGCCGGCGGCGCGATGAGCATAGCCGCGCAGGTAGTCGATGTTCTCGATCTTCGGATCCAGCTCGGCCGCCCGGTCAAAGTCTGCCGCCGCCGCGGTCCATTCGCCCTTGCGATAGGCGGCGTTGGCGCGCGCGTAAACATAAGCAGCCTCTTTCGGATTGATTTCGATGGCCTTGGTGTTTTCCTCAATCGCGCCGTCCCAATAGCCTATGCGCGAATACTCACGAGCCAGCATGAAATGAAAGTTGGGATTCTTGGGATCGCGTTCACTCGCGTGCTTGAACTCCAGTACCGAGTTCGCATGATCGTTTTGCGCGCTGGCGATTAGCGCCAAACGAAAATGCGTCTCTGCCGGCGCCGGATTCAGGTCGGCGGCTTCCGCCAGATAGCGCGCGGCTTCCGGGTTGCGATCCAGGTTGTAAAGCGCGATACCCAAATCGTAGAGAACCTCGAACGTGTGCGGCGTCAGCTCATTCACGCGTCCAAACAAACGAGCTGCCCGCTCATATTGCTTAGTCTCTGCCAGCATCGTCGCCAGGGTGAAGAGCGACTTAGCGTCTGAGCCTGCCGCGCGTTCGACGAGGTCCGCGGCCGCGTCTGCTTCCTGTATTCGATTCGCTCGATAAGCAACATTGAGAAAGGCCAGAGCTAGTTGGGGGTCGTTCGGGTCGGCCTGGCGCGCGCTCGCGAAGTGCTCGGCTGCTCTGGCAAAGTCGCCGGCGTCAGCGTAAAGCGCCCCCAAATTGTAATGAGCCTGAACGTGATTCGGCTCGGCTTTCAAGACGCGCTCGAACTCGGCTATTGCTTCCGTTCTCTTGCCATGCTCGGCGAGCATTCGTCCGAGATTATTTCGGGCGCTGACAAAGTTAGGGTTCAGCCCGATGGCGACATTGAACTCTTTGTATGCCTCTTCACTACGACCAGAGCGATCCAGCACCACTCCCAGCACATTATGAGTGACGGCCGAGCGCGGTGATGCTGTCACGGCAGCCCGCGCCTGGCGCTCAGCTTCGGCCAGCGCGTTGGATTGAAGCGCTGCTAAGGCAGCATCCAGAGAATTCTTCGCGACCGGACTTAATCCGTTGCCGTCGGTTTGAGTGGAGACTGGTGCCGTGCTTTGACGTCGTGCTGTTCGCGGCTGCGCCCTTGCTGGTATTACTGAACACGTGAAGGCAAGAAGGCACAACATCCATAGGTGGGTGCGAGCCCGATCTGAACGCGGATTGGCTTCTGGCTTTCTCACAACCTCAATTCTTAGGACTCGCGCCGGTCCTGAACTCGGCATTCAACCGCTCGACTATTGCGAACTCGCGAGTTGCTTCCTCCGTCCGACCCAGTCTTCTCAACGCCAGACCGAGTTGGTAATGGGCGTCAGAACGATTAGGCGCTAGCGATACCGCGGTTTGAAAGGCTTGAACTGCATCCCCATAACGTTCCTTCAATGCAAGCGCGCGCCCCAGCGCCCAGTGCGCTTCAAATTCCTTCGGGTCGAGCGTAACCGCGCGTTGTAACGCGACGAGAGCCTCGTCAATTTTGCCCTGCTTTACCAGCAAGGCTCCTAACCCAAGTTGGCCCATTACCGAATCAGGATCGCCCTTTAGCAACGCCTGGTATTCCGCCATCGCCGCATTCGAGTCGCCCGCCAACTCCAGCGCCGTGCCTAGAAAGAATCGCGCTTCGGCATGACGTGGGTTCAGCTTGATGGCTTCCCGAAAACTCCTGGCTGCGCCCGCGTAGTCCTTCATCGCATATTGGACGCGTCCCAAATAGAATTGGGCATCGAAGCTGTTGGGATTCAAGGCAATTGCCTGCGACAGCGCATCCGCCGCTTCGCTGTTCGCATTGCCGCGTGATGCCAAAATAATCCCGAGCAGTGTGTGCGCCTCAACCGCGCCGGCATCCAGACGCAGAGCTCGTCGCACTTCCGATTCGGCCTCGCTCGTCTTGTCAGAGTTGTAAAGAGCCAGCGCATGAAGATACGCGGCCTCTATCGAGCTGGGCTGGTGTCGCGCGACTTCCGCGAAAGCGTTGACCGCGTCACGCCAGCGGTTGGCTTTGGCGTAAGCCAGGCCGAGGTCCTGCCACGCAGCATACAATGTCGGGTCACGGGTTATGGCTTCGTTGAAATTCTTGACCGCAGAATTCATATCGTTGCGATCAGTGTCGAGCAAAGCTGTCACATAGAACATTCGCGGATCCGTCGGCCGCGATTCCTGCAACACATCCAACTGAGCAGCGGCTTCGGCCAAATTGCCCAGCTCGCGATAGCCCGCGATCAGCTCGAAGCGAGCTTCGTATTGTCGCGGATCCAGTTCCAGCGTCTTGCGCAGTTCGGCTATTGCTTCGCTCAGATCCTTTTGCTGGCCAAGCCGAAGCAGAAAGCGTCCCAACTGATAATGGGCGATCGTATTTTTCGGATTGAATTTGATTGCGGTGCGCTCGGCGCTAACTGCTTCATCGGGCCGGCCCAATTTCCAGAGCACGTAACCGAGGTTCGCCTGATAATCTGAGTCAGCGGGTTTGAGGATGACCGCGCGGCGCGAGTCTTCATACGCCTCGTTGTAACGGCCCAGACGCATGCGCGCGATAGCCCGGGCATTTAGCGCCTGATCATCGTTGGGATTGGCGGCAAGTTTTGCGCTGGCCGCCGTCTCGTCTCGTTCAGCCTTCACTTCAGGCGTGCTGAAACGCTCGACATGCGATCGTTCCTTGGCCCCTTGCGCAGAGCCTTGCGCGGAGGCTGCGCTGACAAGAGCCAGCGTCAACAAAAGGACTACGCTTGACTTGATGACCATCGTGTTAAAGCAGGACTACCGGAGAGACGGAAAATTCTAACAAAAGACGACCGCGCGCGCGAGCACCGGTCGTCGTTGCTGGCTAAATGAAGCGGCCCCGCGAAGACCGACCGCCCTCAGCTCAAGTGAAGTACCTGATTACCAAACCGCGGCTAGAAAAGAATCTTCGCTCGGTATTGAATAACCCTTCCCGGATAGGCGCCATCGAACCGCCCGAAACTCCCCGCGTCACCTATGTTGTTGTTCGGCACGGTCAGCTTCGTGTGATTCCAGAAATTGAAAAACTCAATGCCGATCTGGGCCTTGACGTTTTCAGTAATTCTCGTCGTCTTGAACAGCGACAGATCAGTATTCCAGATAGCCGGTCCGCGGAAAGAGTTTCGCGGCAGGCTGCCGTATCGAATGACCGTACCGGCGGCATTGGCCGGCAACGTGGTTATTCCGGTCGTGGTTGAAAAAGCCAGCACGTTAAGGTAACGGCCCGCTGTCACGCCGGCAAAGGGATCGCTGATTTGTGTCGGACGAACCAAACCGCAGTTGCAGACCACGCTGAACGGGAATCCCGTCCGGGCGCTCTGGATGACGTTGATTTGCCAGCCAGATACAAATCTGTCCCCTGCCCCACCGCTATTTAAGTATTTCTGTCCCTTACCAAAGGGAAGATCGATGATCGCGTCCGCCGAGAGCAGATTCGGAATGTCGAGCGATGAACGGCCCTTGTCAGCGTCAAGGTTGAATGGATTAATCGGCCCGTTGCGTCCACCGCTGCGGCTGTCACCCAGTGAACCAATTAGTCCGATTCCGTTGTCGATCGTACGACTATGCGTGTAGGAGAGCTGGCCTTGAATATTCTTTGACAGGCGCTTTTGCAATTGCATCTGTAGACCGTCGTACTTAGAACTGGCGACGTTTGAGTAAAGCAGCGCATTCAAAAACTGTCCCGCCGCGTTGCGCGCCGTGGCGGTTCCATTGCCGCTCAGGTCGAAGGTGGTGAGCAGGTTCCTTGAGCGATTGCCGACATAGCCGATATCGAGAGACCAATCTCGTGAAAACTGCCACTGATAGCTTATCTGGAACTGGTGAACGTAAGCAGTCTTGGGATTTCGATCAACGCTGAACACGGACACTGAGTTCGGCAGATTAGCCGGATCGATTTGCGTAGTCACCGACGGCGGTCCGGTATTGACGCTGAAGTAAGTGCGTGCGGTCAAACCCTGCTGACTGTCGAACTGCGAGAAATGGGTGGTGTTGGTAAACGGAGGATTGCGAACCGCCGGCGGGTAGTCCGTACCATCGAGTGCATACAGCAACCCGTAGCCGCCGCGAACGACCATCGTCTTTTCCTTATTCAGCGCATAGGCAAAGCCAACTCGTGGACCGAAGTTGTTCTTGTCAGTCGCAATGATCGCGTCGCTGCTGCCACCCGCTACAACAACTCGCCGAACGTCCGGAAAGTAGTAACTGGTTCGACCTGAGGTCTCGGTCGGATTGGTGAACAGATCATAACGAAGGCCGAGGTTCAGAGTCAGCTTGCTGTTGACTTTCCAATCGTCCTGAACGAAAAAGCCATACTCCTGGGTGCGCAAGTTAAAGGGACCACCAAAGACCTTGCCCCGGTCTACCTGAAACGCCGGCAAGCTCATCAGCTCGTTTGCCTGGGCGTTGTTGGTGCCGCCATAAGGAACGCCGTTGATGTCAACGTAGCAATTAAGAACGGCACCAACGAGCCGCTGTGACGCCGCCGGGCACACTTGCCCAGCCTGCAAGGGATGGAATGCCGGCGCGTCGTCGGCATATTGCATGTTGCCCTTCAAGAAACCCGAGCGGCCACCGTCGATGATGTTCTCGCGACGTAGTCGAACCTCGCCGCCAAACTTGGTCACGTGCGTCCCGTGAACGATCGTTACCGAATCCGCAAAATAGGGATTCTTGCTCTTT
>JBGPNE010000177.1:0-6079 GCA_041487335.1 Pyrinomonadaceae bacterium | reverse complement strand
TGCGAACCCGTTCACGTGCAATATTCTTATGATGACAAGTCCGTCGTTGTCGTCAATACAACGTACCAGCCCTTACAAGACATGAAGTTGACGGCACAAGTTTACGACATAAGCTTTGCAGAGAAGTTCTCAAAAATAATCAACGTCAACTTGCAGGCCGACAGTAACCTCAAAGCTTTTGTGTTACCGCAGATTCCGGACCTGTCGCCTGCTTACTTCTTAAGGCTCGCGCTTGAAGACCGCCGCGGCCAGACGGTGAGTTCAAATTTTTACTGGCTTTCCACCAAAGATGATGTGCTCGACGCGCAGAAGTCGAAATGGTATTACACCCCCGTAAGCTCTTTCGCGGACATGACGCAACTGCAACAACTCCCGCCCGCAGAACTGTCCGTGTCCGGTAGGTCAGCGCGACGAGCGGGAGTTGAAGTGGCGGCCATAACCGTCTCGAATCCCGGTCGCACTCTGGCATTTTTCATTCGGCTGCAGATCAAACAGGGCCGTGAGGGGAAAGACGTCCTGCCGATCATTTTGCAAGACAACTATTTTTCCCTGGCCCCGGGGGAGCGAAAGCAGATTACCGCGACTTATAGGGTCGGGGATTTGGGCAAGGCAGCGCCATTCCTCGCTGTCGAAGGATGGAACATATCATCCGTTGTTATTCCGATAACCAGCATCAAGAAGCAAACCGGCCGACAGTGAACACTAATTGCCACGGATCGATCGGCAAGGCCCCCGAACCTAAAGCTGTATCACAGCGCGGCTGTCGAAGGATCTCCCGACTACCGGCAGAAACTTTCCGCTAAGACCAGCAAGCGGCGATAGAGGCCCTTCATAATCGCCACTCAGACCAACACTCTCTCATAAGGGCCGTCTGCTCTCGCTCTAGTTACCGGGTTTTGTTTGAGCAACGAGCTTTAAGGCATCGGATAGTCGATCTGTCCTGAAGCCAAATGGGCCGGCATCACTCTTGAATGCAACGCGTCCGGTGTTATCAATCACATACAGTCTGTCAGGCCAGCCAGTGTAGGCGATCTCGGTAGTATTCTCGATCGTATCAACCAGCGCAGGGAATTCGATCCCTAAATTGAGCGCGCAAGTTCCAGCGAGATTAGTTCGTTCGTCATAGTGTTTTGGATTATCGAAGACTATATTCTCCTTCTCATTTATTTCCATTTGCCAGGCATCACTTGAATGAGCTTCCTGAATATAAACCAGAAAGAATTCTACTTGATCCTTGTATTGGTTATAGAGCGTGTTAAGCGCGGGAACCTCGCGCCGGAAAGGCGGTCAGGTATAGCTGCCAAAGACCAGCACAACTGGCTTCTTGCCTCTCGACGCGGAGAGTGTCACGGTTGCGCTCTTATCCTGCCGCTCTAAAGAGAAATCCGGAGCCTCGTCACCTACTCTTAGTTTTCCCCTGCGGGCATATAGCCACAAAGGCTTGAAGGGAAAAACCAGGAAGACGAGATTAGGAGTCCTTGACATTATCCTGCTAAAGACTTCTGGCCTTTGGCACATGGCCGTAAAAAATCCAATGAGCACAAAGGAGTAAGTTAGGAAAAGAACCAGAGCCGCTTTGAATACTTTTCGCATATAGAGTTGCTTCACTTGAGCTTTATGGATCGACGCACAATATCAAATTAAGAACTGATTTTCAAAGACGCGTGGAAGGAAAGCGGTAACGAAGATCCGCGGCGAGAGAAGAGGACTTAGTATGCATATGTGAGCGCTCGCTTACCCGGAAAGCAAAATCCGCTTTGCTGTTTGCACCCTCTCAATGATAGGAAAGGGTTGATGAGGAGTCTCATATTATCTATGGAGGATTCAGCCATGACTAACTCAGTAAGTCGCCGTTGCTTTCTTCTGGAATCTGCCAATGTCGTCGTTGGAGTGAGTTTGATGAGTATGGCTGGAGAAGAGCTTCGCGGAGAAGAAAAGGAATTGCTCTTCCGGATCTCTCTTGCGGAGTGGTCCCTGCACCGCGCTCTCTTTGTAGGCAGTCTTGATCACCTTGACTTTGCCCGAACGGCCAGGGAGATTTTCGGCATCGAGGCGGTTGAGTACGTCAATCAATTCTTCAAGGACAAGGCAAAGGACCAGAAATACCTTGCCGAGATGAAGAAGCGAGCGAGCGACCTTGGAGTGAGAAGTGTGCTCATTATGATTGACGACGAAGGGGCATTGGGCGACCTGGATGAGGCTCGCCGCAAACAAGCCGTGGAGAATCATTACAAATGGGTTGAGGCTGCCAGGTTCCTCGGCTGTCACTCTATTCGCGTGAATGCTCAGAGCGAAGGCAGATTCGAGGATCAACTCGAACGTGCCGCCGACGGGCTGCGTCGGTTGACCGAATTCGGGGCCGAACACCAAATCAACGTCATTGTTGAGAATCACGGAGGCATGTCTTCCAACGGCGTCTGGCTGGCCTCGGTCATAAAAAAAGTGAATCATACGCGCTGCGGTACCTTACCTGATTTTGGGAACTTCAATCTGGGTAATGGCCAGCAGTACGATCGCTACAAAGGCGTCCAGGAGTTGATGCCATTCGCTAAGGGTGTCAGCGCCAAGTCGAATGATTTCGACGAGCAAGGCAATGAAATACGGATTGACTACCGGCGAATGATGAAGATTGTCCTTGACGCCGGTTACAGAGGGCATGTCGGCATAGAGTACAGCGGTGATCGATTAAGCGAGCCTGAGGGTATACGGGCGACCAAGCGGCTGCTAGAGCGGTTGCGCGCAGAATTATCCAAAACCTATTAGACAATATTTCGGCGCGCACGAATATACTATATGACTTGGAGGAAACAATATGTCAGCCTCGAAAAAGTCCATGGGCGAAGGAGACGGAGTGATTCGGCGGCGCGATTTTATGCGCGGAGCCGCTTTCTCGGCGGCGGCACTCACGATTGTGCCTCGCCGCGTGCTGGGAGGGGCTGGCTATGTCGCGCCGAGTGACAAAGTGGCTGTTGCTTGCATAGGCGCGGGCGCTCAGGGCACGCGGGTGATGATGGATTTCCTGAAGCAGCCTGAGGTTCAGATCGTTGCGGTTTGTGATGTCAACAAAGAGAGTAGTGACTATGTCGAATGGTGGCCGAACGAGTTGCGCGAAAAGCAGCGCGCCCTCCTTGGGAGCACCTACTCGGATTGGGGGCAGGATTGGAAGGGTCCGACGGCAGGGCGCGAGCCTGCCCGGCGACTGGTCGAAGCTTATTATGCTGCGCAGGCGCCTTCAGGTAAGTACAAAGGCGGCGTCGCATACATCGACTATCGCGAGCTATTGGAGAAAGAAAAAGACCTGGATGCGGTGATGGTGGGTACTCCGGATCATACTCATGCTGCGATCTCGATCGCGGCGATGAGGAAGCGCAAGCACGTCCTTTGCCAGAAACCCATGACCCATTCGATCTATGAGGCACGCCGAATTGCTGAGGTCGCGCGCGAGACTAAGGTGGCGACCCAGGTGACCATCAACAATCAGGCCTCTGATGATACGCGGTTATTGTGCGAATGGATCTGGGCTGGCGCGATAGGCCCTGTGCGCGAAGTCCATAACTGGTCAACTCGGCCTTTCTGGCCTCAGGGGCTGGACCGGCCCGCCAATGGAGAGCCTGTCCCCCCGTCGCTGGACTGGGATTTGTGGCTTGGCCCAGCGCCGTTTCGACCGTACAGCCGCGTCTATTTACCGTTCGTCTGGCGAGGCTGGTACGATTTCGGAGCCGGTGCGCTAGGTGACATGGGCTGCTACAGCTTCGACACGATCTTTCGGGTCTTGAAGCTGGGGCCGCCAGCGAGCGTTGAGGCTAGCTCGACCAAGACCTTTAAGGAAACATTTCCCATCGCTTCTATGATTCATTTCAATTTCGCCTCCCGAGGTGATATGCCGCCGGTAAGGTTAACCTGGTACGATGGTGCGTTACGGCCGCCGCGTCCTCCGGAACTAGAGGACCCGCGAGAGCTGGGTCAAGAGAATGAAGGTCTGCTGTTTATCGGTGAGGGAGGAACAATAATGTGTGGGTTTCATGGACAGAACCCGCGCTTGATTCCCGAGTCGAAGATGAAGGAATTCAAACAGCCAGCCAAAACGCTCCCCAGATCCGCGGGAAACAATGAGGAATGGATCAAGGCATGCAAGGAAGGCCCAGCCGGAGGCGCAAACTTCGAGTTTGAAGGGCCGATAACAGAAGCAATTCTCCTTGGTAATGTTGCTTTGCGCGCGGGGAAAAAAATTTACTGGGATGGACCCGGTATGAAGGTTACCAATGCTGCTGATGCGCAGCAATATGTGCGTGCCGAGTATCGGCCAGGATGGACGCTGTAAGTATAAGATCTGTGGTTGAGGCCCGGGCCGCAGAGCAGCCGGCGCGATCGACCTTTCTGGCTATGCCGCACCTGGTTCGCGCATAGTGCAATAGAAAATCGCGCTCTAATAGCTGAGTTCGCCTTTGTACACCATCTTGTCGACCTTGAAGTTGACGAGCAGCTTCTGCCGGTTAGTCTGGCCTCCCGCGTTGCGGTCAATCACTGGAACTTCAAACTCGAAGCGAATCTCTTTGTCCCCCGTCGCAATCACGGGCTTACCGTCCAGCGCGCGAGGGAAAATAAACTTGGCTCCGGTTCCATCCGAACTAGGAGGGAAGTACTCTAGCAAACTCACTCTGCCCAGACGCTGGCTGATCAGATAAGCATTCTGTTTGACCGTATCCGTCCGAGCATTAGCCAAAAACAGTTTCATTTCACGATTGGCATCGGGGTCATTTGAAGCGAATTCCAGAGCTATGATTACGCGGTCGCTCACATCCAGATTCAGTGCGCGCTTGAAGCGAGAATCGAACTCCCCGCGTTGCGCGGCAGCCATCTCGTCGTATTTGTTGAGTATTTGCATCATACGTACGTAGGCCTCCCGAATCGGACGGGCGGAGAAAAAGCGCACAGTGAACTTATTGAAAATCTCTTTCTCCCCTTGAAGTCCCGAATCTTTTCCGCTCAGTGGTGTACTGAGCGTTTGGTTCTGCGACCACGGGGACTCGCTTATGATGCGACTGACGTTTTTGGAATTCCATTTCTCGAAGGGCTCATTCCAAAACTCCTGAGCGAGGAAGCTTGTTGGTGCAACAAAAACGCAAAGAATACCGAGCAAGGCTTTCCGACGAATTCTCATGATCTCCACCTACAGAATCTAAGTATGAGCGTAGCTCTGCTGCTCATATCTTAGCATGCAAAATTTCGATCCAGAACCACATGAAGTGATTCGGCTACGGTGCGATTGATTAATGAGACTTCAGGCATGAAATTCAACAACCGCCTCCCTTAAATGATGCCATCTCACTAAGGGGGCAGTTCTCGCAAGAGTCTTCTGGCATCCGGATTTCCGGGGTCGAAAATGAGCGCCTGCTCGAGGGTCTTAGCTGCCTCGCTGCGCTGGCCGATCGCAAGCTGCGCGCGCGCGAGCTGAAGATAAACATCGATGTTATATGGCTCCAACTGGATCGCTTCGCGAAGCAGCCCAAATCCTGCCGCATCCCCATCCTCGATTAGCAGCTTCGCTAGCCGGCGCCGAACTGTCGGCGATTTTGATCCAAGAGAAACTGCCCGCTGGAGCGCTTGCTTTGCCCTGGCTCGATACTCCGGGGAACCTATAGCAAGAAGCACCTCACCGTAGGTGGCTTGCACATCGGCATCGTCAGGATACGCGCCGGCCGCCCTCACCAACATCGGAAAACCGCGTTGACCATAACCAGGGTAATTTGGGGCCAGTTGTGCGAAAGCCAGGGCCAGCGTGCGAAGGTCCGGCTTGTCTTGATTTGAAGGCCGTGTCGCCCATATCAAATTACTTTCCGAATCCAGATCGCGAGCGATTAATCCTTTCCCGGTATCAGTGGGACGCCTCGAAATTCGATGGTCAGTGTAGGCTACATGCGCGATGTTGCTGAGCTCAGCCTTGGGCATGTGACAGCTGATGCAGTTGTCTGGGGGAGAGGTGGCGGCCCGTTTCAAGCGGTCGAAGCCGCAACTCGCCGTCTTATGGCATTCCATACACTTGCTGCGGTAGTACTCAGCTGCGTTGGACCCTGCGGGT
>JBGPNE010000176.1:0-6115 GCA_041487335.1 Pyrinomonadaceae bacterium | reverse complement strand
GGAGCCTTAGCGACCGGGTCTAAGTCGCGCGACCACTCGACCACAAAAAAACGAATTCAATTGAGTGAGACGTTACCGGACCCGGTCCATAATTGCGTGGTACACCTTCAAGTGTGTGGCGGCGTTTCTTTACCCGGTCGCTAAGGCTCCTCGGTTCCGTAATTGAGTGGTACACCTTTGAATGTGTGGGTATCGTTTCTTTACCTCCCCGCTACCAGCGACCGGATGCTGGCTCTCAAGTAACTTATCGCCTCTCTTTTACAACAGATCCAGTCGCACCGCTCCTCGGTTCTGTAGTTGAGTGGAAGTCCGGTTGTGCCTGTGGATCACCAAACTGACACACTACCCGGGATGGGATACTCCTCACTTGCCGCGGAGTCCAAGGCATGACAAGATAACGATCGCTTTGTCGACTGAATCTCGCTCGCCGTCGCCCCTACCAATCCTGCTGATATGACCCGCTCAAAAATCGATCAATCCGCGTGCGAGTCGCTGGCGCAATGCGTAAAAGAGATCGAAAAAGCTACCGATGCCGAACTGGTGATCGCAGTGCGTGCTCGTTCCGGGCATTACGTTCACGCGGATTATCTCTGCGGACTACTGCTCGCTTTCGCAGGTCTGTTGTTTGTGCTTTTCTCCCCTTTTGATTTTCACCAATACTGGGTGGCCATCGATGTGGCGTTACTGTTTGCGCTCGGCGCCTTCCTTTCGTCGCGCAGCAATTTCGTCCGCCGTTTGTTGACTACAAAGAAGTTTCGGGCAGACGTGGTCCGCCGAGGCGCGGCCGCAATGTTCTACGAAGCGGGAATTGCCAACACCAACGCTGAGATGGGCCTGCTCATCTATCTTTCCTTGCTCGAGCGACGACTTGAGTTGATTGCCGATCGAGGTGTTTTGAAAGCGGTGCCTGCTCTCGAGTGGAACCAGCGCCTGTTTGAATTGCATCAGGTGGGCAGAAAGCCTGAGTTACAGACGCTGCTGGAAGCACTACACAAACTCGGCGCGTTGCTCGCGAAACATCTCCCCGCAACTGGCGAGAATCCAAACGAGTTGCCTGACATGCCGCATTTTGAGTTGACATGAACCGAACCCGCAACACCAATCCAAGCTTGCGTTTGCTGTTTTCAGTCGGGGCAATTTGCGGCGCAATGCTGTTCTTAATCATCTCCGCGGCCGTTGCGCTGGCGCGCGTCGGGGGCGGTCAATCGTACGGAGGCGGAGGTGGCCATGGAGGGGGCGGCGGTGGTGGCGCCGGTGGCGCAATCATCTGGTTAGTCTTCCAGGTTATTCGGCTTCTCTTCTATCTCACGATTGAGTATCCGGTAATCGGTATTCCGCTCGACATGCTGGTTATCGGCTCCGTCGTCTACTACTTCGCAAGACGGCGGGGATCGGGCCCGGAGACTTTCTCATCTGCCGCGCCAGCCATGTCCCGGGACCTCGATGAAGTTGGCGAACTCCAGAGCCGGCCAGACGGTTTTGCACGTGAGTTTGAGCAGCTGCGCAGATTCGATCCCAATTTCTCTGAAATCGTCTTCACTGATTTCTGCTACGCGCTTTACGCGAAGGCCCACGACGCACGAGGCCGCGGCGCAGCAGCGCTCGATCTTTTTTCGCCATATCTAAGCGAATTCGCGCGCGCGCGCTTACTGCAATGCAATGCGCCAGGTCTGCGGGAGGTAAAGGGAATCATCATAGGCGCGATGCCAGTGGTGAACGTGCGGGGCTTGGAAACGCCTGTCGTGCAGCTCAGCGTCATGTTTGAGGCAAACTACACTGAAGTTGTGAAGCTCGACAAAAGCGCGGCAACCGAGATGACCTACTACGTTCGCGAGCGTTGGGATCTCGAACGTAAACGCGATGTACTCTCCCCTCCTCCGGCCCAGGCCACGGCGCTGCATTGTCCTCGTTGTGGCGCTCCCCTGCAGAAAGACACGGTCGGCGCCTGCGCGTTCTGTGGAACGAAGATCGATAATGGCGAATTTCAATGGTATGTGCACGGGCTAGCTCTTATCAGTCGCGAGGCGCAAGGTCCGCTGCTCACTTCTGACGTCGCTGAGGTGGGCACCGATTATCCGAGCGTCATCCAGGCAGGAATCGAAAATGTTCGCATTGAATTCGAGAAAAATAATCCCACGTTTTCGTGGGGCGAGTTTCAGGCACGAGCCCGGCTCATCTTCAATGAGCTGCAGGCTGCGTGGTCCACGCTAAATTGGGAGCGTGCGCGCCCACACGAAACCGACAACATTTTCCAGATGCATCAATACTGGATCGATGCGTATAAGCGACAAGGATTGCGGAATGTTCTCGACCAATGCGCGATTACAGCGATGCAGCCGGTGAAGATCAAGGAAGACGCGTTCTATAACGCAATAACGCTTCGCATCGGAGCCCAAGGGAATGATTACACCATAGATGCGAACGGCCGCGTCGTTAGTGGCTCGAAGAATAGCCTGCGACGCTGGAGCGAATACTGGACGTTTATCCGCAACCGGCAGGCGAAGCCGTTGCCAGCCCGAGCTGATTTGAATTGTCCAAATTGCGGCGGACCTCTGAAAGTCAACACGAGCGGCATTTGTGAATTCTGCGGCGGCAAGATAACCTCGGGTGAATTCGATTGGGTGCTGTCGAAGATCGAACAGGACGAAGCCTACGCAGGTTGACATCTATTCCAGCAACCCACTCATCGAAGTGGTTAGAATTTGTCGGTAGCGGAGCCGGCGGGCGGCGCCCGCTCTTGAACGAAAACCAAATTGCATAATGCAGTCAATTTATCAACGGAGCCTCTCGTGAAACGTAGTCTTTTGATTCTTCTGCTCGTCGTATCCTTGCTGGCGCCGTTGGCGCCGCAGCCAGCCAGGGCGTCGCTTTCATTGCCGCAGCAACGGCGCGCCGCTAAGCAGCCGGCTACCCTTCCAGCGTCGGCCAAGCTGCCCGAAGGAAAATACGTCAGTCGCGTGCTCGCGAATGGCCTGGAAGTCATCGTGTTCGAGGACCATTCAGTTCCTTTGGTCACCATCGAGCTGGCCGTCAGAAACGGATCATACACCGAGCCTCCCGAGCTTAACGGCCTTTCGCATCTTTATGAGCACATGTTCTTCAAGGCGAACCGGGCGATCGCCAACCAGGAAGACTATGTGAAAACCATCGGCCAGTTGGGCATTGCTTACAATGGTTCGACGCGTGAGGAAGTCGTCAATTACTACTTTACGACAACCAGTCCGAATCTACGGACTGCGATCCAATTCATGAAGGATGCAGTGCGCTATCCCCTCTTCGACGAAAAAGAGTTCGAGCGCGAGCGCCAGGTGGTCATCGGCGAAATTGATCGTAACGAGTCGAACCCTTACTACTATTTGAACCGCGAGATGACCGACCGTCTGTTCTATAAGTATCCCAGCCGCAAGCAGCCGCTCGGCAATCGCCAGACAGTGTCAACAGCGACCACTGCGATGATGCGTCTAATTCAATCTCGCTATTATGTTCCGAACAATTCGACGCTGGTGGTAACGGGCGACGTGAAGCCCGAAGAGATATTTCAGATGGCCCAAGATCTGTTTGGCGATTGGCCGCGTCGAGAAAAAGATCCGTTCGTGGAGTTTCCGCTGGTCGAGCATCCGCCCTTGCCCAAAAGCGAAGGCGTGATCATCAAGCAACCAGTGCAGAATGTCATTTTCAGTATCGGCTGGCATGGACCTTCGATCGGTAAAGACAACGCCGCGACTTATGCCGCTGACGTGTTCTCGTTTATCCTGCGCCAGCCAAACTCGCGTTTTCAGCGGGCGCTGGTGGATTCCGGTCTGGCTACTGTGGTGGACCTGGGCTATTACACCCAGCGCAACGTCGGCCCGATCAACGTTATCGCGCAGACCACGCCGGACAAGTCGCGCGCCGCCATACGCGCCATCTATAACGAGATTTCTCACTTCAACGACAAAGACTATTTCACAGACGAACAGCTCGAGAGCGCCAAGGCTCTGCTCGAAGCTGACGACCTCTATTCACGCGAGAAGCTGAGTGAGTATGCCCATACGCTCTCGTTCTGGTGGGCGTCGACGGGCATTGATTACTTCCGCGGCTATTTGTCGACTCTGCGTCGCACCTCGCGCGCGGACATCAGCCGCTACATCACGACTTACATTCAGGGCAAACCGCACATTGGCCTGACTTTGATGTCGGACGAGGCACAGCAACAAGCTCAACTCAAACCTGAAGAGTTAATCGGTCACTGATGAATAACAATTTTCGTGGTGACGCACCGGTGTGCTCCCCTAATCAGCGACGGCGCGCGCTAAGCGCATTTCGCAAACCGCTAAGAGGACGTAGGCTTTTCGCTCCCTCACTATTCCTGTTAGTTCTGTCGCTCTTATTTTCAAGCTACTCCGTCCAGACTATCGCAAGGCTACGCCTTGTCAACGCGCGCTCCGCCGCTACTCAAGCGCAAAAGACGCAGAATACTCAGGACATCGCCGCCAAGCAGGCGGCCCTCGTAACTGAATTCGACGTCAATGGTCTGAAAGTTTTGGTGAAGCGCCGAGAAGGAAGCCTGACAGTTTCCGCCGGTCTGTTCTTTCGTGGTGGCTCCCGGAATATTACTGCTGACAACGCGGGAATCGAGTCGCTGATGCTTTCTGCCGCGACCGAGGCGAGTGCGAATTTTCCGCGCGCGCGCATGCGATCGGAATTGGCTCGGATGGGCACCGTTATCGGGTCGGGTGTTAACTACGACTATTCCGCGCTTACGCTCGCCGCGCCGCGCCGGGACTTCGACCGCTCGTGGGATATTTTCACGGACGTCGCGCTGCATCCTTCGTTCACAAAGGAAGATGTAGCACTTGCGCAATCAAGGCTGGTTGCTTCGTTAAGAGACGACACGGACGATCCGGATACTTATCTTCAGCGGCTGCAAGAACGCGTCGCCTACGCGGGTCATCCATATTTGAATCGCGCCGACGGAACGGCGGAAAGCGTTGGCCGGCTCACCGCCGAGGATCTACAACGCTACCATCAAAAGATGATGGAGACGTCGCGCCTGCTGCTGGTAGTTGTAGGCGATCTCGATGCGGCGCAATTGAAGGCGCGAATAGCCGCCGCTTTCGGCAAGCTGCCGCGAGGAAACTATAGACCAGACCCAATCCCGCAACTTACATTCGAGACCTCAACCGTCGACGTCACGGCGCGTGTCCTGCCTACGAATTACGTTCAAGGAATTTTTGGTGCGCCGCCATTGACCTCGCCTGACATCTATCCAATGCGCGTCGCCTCATCGATGCTCGCCAATCGCGTTCTTGAGGAAGTGCGGTTTAAGCGAAATCTGTCCTACGCCCCGGATGCGTTTCTTCGCAGCCAGGGAGCGAACATCGGCGGTATTTATGTTACTGCGGTCGATGCCAACCAGGCAGTACGACTGATGTTGGCTGAGATCACGAGACTGCAACGCGAACCGATCGATAACGACGACGTCAGGTCGATCGTGGCGCAATATCTGACGAATTATTACATGGGCCAGGAAACAAATGCGGCCCAGGCCGGCGATCTCGCACAAGCGGAATTGAGCGGTGGAGGCTGGCGCGACTCGGTTGCGTTCATCGAGCGCCTCAGAGCCGTAACTCCCGCCGATGTGCAACGAGTCGCACAAAAGTATATGCGCAACATCCGCTTCGTCGTGCTCGGTGATCCCAAGAGTGTCGATAAAAACGTCTTCACGGGCCAGGTGGCGGAGAAGACAGTGGGCAGTGGAGGGTAGGGAGACGGGGACGCGGGGACACGGGGACGCGGAGACACGGAGAGTAGTGGCTTAATAAATTCAAGATCGCGCAACCAAAACGCTAAGCTTACCCGACACTCAGGCCTGACTCGCTAGCTGCGATAAGTTTATAAAGCTTGGCCAGATCGTCAATGCTGCTGGACGCAACGATAATGGCGGAAACCTCCCGCTGGGAAGGGCCGCGATTTTTGGCACTGAGGTTGGCTCAGTCGCTGCGGCCACTCAACTACAGAACCGAGGAGCGGTAGCGACCGGGTCGTCTGCGAAGTCACGCAACCTCGGTGGAATTGTGGATTTCCCTTTCTTGACTATCACTGGGCTCGACCCGGTCGCTACGAAGCTGTGAAT
>JBGPNE010000175.1:0-6146 GCA_041487335.1 Pyrinomonadaceae bacterium | reverse complement strand
TTCTTCGTACTTTTGCTCATAGGCTTGTTGGCCCAATTCAACATAGGTAGTTCCCTGAGTTAGTAGGGCATAGTAGATGCGCGCGATCTTGTGCGCCGTGGCAGTGATTGCTTGTTTGCCACCACTACGCGCTTTGATGCGCCGGTAGAACGCTCCTAAAGCAGACTTGCTGCGAGATAGCGTGGCCGCTGCCATGCGAAAAGCCTGGGCCGCCCGATTGGGATTGCGTTTCACTCTTCGAGACAAGACTTTGCCACCCGAAATCTTGGTGCCGGGACACAAACTAAGCCAGGAGCTGAAATGCTTGACTGTTTTCCAGGGACTTAAATCAAACCCTACTTCGCTGGTTAGTACCAGCAAGGTATCTGCTGCCAGACCGGGAATGGCGAAGAGATCGACGCCACTTTTCTGGAAGAGCAGGTCTCTAACATTAACCCCGCCACGCTGCCGGTCTCTGGCTGCGGTCAGCTTTTGTTCTGGTGGCGGCGGTTCCTCGGTAACGTCCGGTTGCGCGGAGACCTGAGTGACGATCGCCTCGTCACAATCGCCAATCTTGGTTTGGTAGATCTGGTAAAGGTCTACTGCCTGACGTAGTGCGAACAGATGCTCTGTCCGATAGTTGCCGACTAGTGACTTAGCGATGGTGGCGCTGTCGTGGTGACACTTGTTATCGCGGTGGCTGGCTAGCACCTGCGGGTCGCGCTCTCCGGCAAGGAGCGCCTTGATGATCTTCATCCCAGTGACGCCGGTGATGTCGGACACTACGTTGTGCAACAGCAGATTCATCTGCTGTAGCGCTTTCTGCATATGCTGAATATGCATGCTGGCAGTTTGGGTGAGCATCTCGCGCTGCCGCAGGTAGCTGCGCAAGACACAGAGCTCATCCGCAGGTCGAAACGCGCCGGCCAACAGACCGTAGGTGTGCAGTTGCTGAATCCATTGGCAATCGAGAATATCCGATTTGCGTCCCGTGACATTCTTAACGTGACGGGCATCGACCAACTTTACTTCGAAACCGCGGCGCTCCAGTAATTCGAACAACGGGATCCAATAAACTCCCGTCGATTCCATGGCTACCGTAGTGACGCCACACTGCTGCAGCCAATCAGCCAGGGCAATGAGATCGGCAGTGAAAGCACCAAACTCCCGCACCGCGGCTTCAGCCCGACCTTCGGGCACAGCCACCATATGTCGCTCAGACCCGATATCAATTCCCGCGGCGTTGAGGTTGATGTGTTGCAATTGCTTTGGCAGACTCTGGACGTTGAAACCTTTCGACTGCACTCTCTTCCTGCGTTTGCTCATTGGGCTGCTCCTTGGGCGGACATTTTCACTGGGATTTGCTTACAAGCGCAGGGGAGCTCTTCTTTGTATTCTTCTTAACGGGATATTAGCCACTTAATGGCGGTAGCTAATTCACCAATGTTATCGACACCAACCCCTGAGACCAAACTCGGTTACGGGCAAAACCAAACACCAGTGCGGTGACGGCCTTCGCGACTTGTAAGCCTGCTTATCTTACAATGTCGCACTTTGAGTTTCATCTCGTTATCTGCTTGTCGCAGACGAGCAAAGCTACTCGGTTCTGCATTGAGTGGCGACTTCCTTGCGGTCCAAGGTTATCCCTTCCTTTCACTCGACTGAGTTTTCGCACATCCTCGTGAGTGGAGAATGGTCTACCGGACACCCAAGGCCCCCCTTTCCCCGAATCGGTGGGAGCTTATCGCCACAGGCGTATCTCGTCGTAAACAAGCGTCCTCATTTTCGACCTTTCGGCTCGGGCTCGTTGAGCACAACGTAGCGGTCAATCGCTGGATTCGTTATCGTCTGAACGCGACCGCTGGGCCAGTGCACTTCAACCGAACGAACGGCTGGCGCAGCCCCCAGGCCGAACAAGAGGCGCGGGTCGTTCGATGATAAATAGCTGCCAGCATTATTCGCGTCGAAGATCTGCTTCTTGTCATTACTATCGACAATGGATACTCGTGCTCCGATTCCATTTCGGTTCGAGTTTGACCCAACCAGCGAGATCCCCAGCCAATGATTCTTTGTTCCGTTGTTTCGTAAGATCACTGGTGAACCATTTAGCACGCTAATCACGACATCGATCTGACCATCGTTGTTCAAATCACCAAACGCAGCGCCGCGAGCAACTATTGGACTATCGAATGCCGGCCCAGCCGTGGCTGACACATTGACAAAGCCCTTGCCGGTGCTGCGCATCAACAGGGGCGTTTGCTTGTATTTCAAGTAACTCGTCGACTTCTCGATCGTGTCGAGCACATGACTCTGGGCCACAAAAATGTCGCGCAGTCCGTCATTGTCGGCGTCTATGAAGCGAGTCCCCCAGCCTGAATACAGCAACGAGATCTGCCCAACGCTGGAAGAGTTCGTCGTATAAGTGAAGCTCAGATCTCCGTTGTTGTGATAAAGCGGGTAGGTCTCGTTCGAAAGTGTCGTGATGAACACGTCCGCGTACCCATCGTTGTCATAGTCGGCCGCATCCACGCCCATGCCGGCGTAGGTCTTTCCGTTTTCGTCGTAGCCAGCTCCGGCCACCACGGCAATATCTTCAAAAGTCCCATCGCCTTTGTTGTGATAGAGCGACTGCCGCACGCTGTCATTGGCAACAAAGATGTCGCTAAAGCCGTCGTTGTCGAAATCCGCCAGGGCCACACCGAGCGCTTTGCCGCCAGGATCGGCGATGCCCGCCCTGGCGCTGGCATCTTCAAACGTGCCATCGGGCCTTTGGTGGTAGAGAATGTTCATCGCGCCTTGGAAATTGTCTGGATGGCAATAGGCGCGAAGCTCAGGGCGGGGATCACCGCAATAGATTGAGCCGCGCTCGAAATCCCAATCCAGGTAGCGCGCTACAAATAGATCGAGACGACCGTCACGGTCATAGTCGAACCAGGCAGCGCTGGTGGACCAGCCGCCGCCAGCTACCCCGAGTTTCTTTGTCACATCGGCGAACGCGCCGTCGCCGTTGTTGTGATAAAGGTGGTTTTCTCCGTAACCGGTGACGTAAAGATCGACGAAGCCGTCGTTGTCGTAATCGGCCGCGGCCACACCCATGCTGTAGCCATCGCCCCGCAAACCCGAGCGTTCGGTGACGTCTGCAAACGTGCCATCCGGCTTCTGGTGATAGAGCCGGTTCCAGTATTTCGGGTCGCGCTTGTCCGGCATCGCCCCCTTCGGCATCGGATCATTCAGGAGCGCGCCGTTAGTGAAGAACAGGTCCATGCGTCCATCATTATCGTAATCAAAAATAGCCACGCCACCCCCCATCGTCTCCAACAGATACTTCATAGATGTTGCCGACGCGGCATGTTTGAAATCGATCCTGGTAAGCGCCGTGATGTCGTTGAATGTCACGGGCGAAGGCGCCCGCGGTCCGGGCGGTGGGGGCGTTTTCGGTAGATCACCCGTGCTATAAGAACGGCCGGGCCGTTGTGGCGTCGGCGTTTGAGTTGGTTGCTGGGCATCGACTACGGCAAAGGCGGAACAAAAAAGAAGCGAAACTGTCACAATGAGGAACCGCCAGAAAGCCAAGTTCGCGAAGCTTCTTCTGGCCCGCAAACCAACCGCGTGCCTTGGACTGTCCCAGGCATCTACTCGCGCTGCGGCGTCCCCAGCGGGTATGGCTAAACATCCAGAAACTTGTGCCGGTGTTGTTCTTGCGGCAGCAGGCAGCTTTCGTACTTGCCGAAGACACGATAGCGGTTGCCCGCGATGATTTTGTAGATTCCATCCCGGACCCACTTTGGCAAGACTCTTCCCAAACCCGCAATGCCCCAAACGCCTCCAAGCTGACGCAGCAGGTAAAGTATGGCATCTGACCGTGCTAGCACGCGCTCACTTGATTGCTTGTAATCCAAAACCAAATAAACGGTGTCGAGATCGCGAGAATCCAGGCCGTGTCGCTTCAGAAGCGATGCGGCAAACTCGCTCTGCAGCGATGCAAAACGCAAGCGATCGTGACGATCCCGTTTGAGAAGAAACTGGACCAGACGATTGCAGAGTCCGCAAACGCCATCGTAGAAAACAATTGGATTTGAAAGAGGCTCAAGCACAGCATCTCAAATCGCGGAGAGTGAAAGCTCCCCGCTCCGGAAGGCCGTTGCGTATCTGATCGTCAGTGAATTTCCTGCTCGGCAAAAGGTCGGAGGGCAGGGGATCGCAGGGTAATGCCGGTTCAATAACACCTTCCGAGAGAATCCGAACTTGAGCTCGAGCAACCAGGGGAATCTTCATCGTCAATTCCCAGAAACGCGCCAGTACGTAATGGAACCAGATTGGCGCTCGCACCAGCCGAACTTTGTTGCCGGTTACCCGCGCTACGCGCCGCACCGCCTCACTAAGATAAAGTTCTTCGGCGCCAGTTACAGCCACAGTTTGCCGTGTCAATCTACCTTCCACTAGAGCCGCGCTGAGCACTCCAACGAGATCTTCAACCGCCAGCGGCCGAATTCCCTTCTCCTTCAACCCCACCATTGCGAAAACCGTGAAGGTATAGAGAGCATGACTCAGGTGGTCCAACATATGATCGCCGAGTCCGTACACCATGCCCGCCTTCACGATTGTGTAATCAAGTCCCGAGCCACGCACGATCTCTTCCGCCTCCCACTTTGACTCGTGATACGGTGACCCGCAATTTGGTCGGGCGCGCAGAAAACTCATGAGCACGACCTTTTCTACTCCGGCTTTTTGCGCCGCCTCGATGACGCCCTTCGTGGCTTCAATGTGCACCTTGCGATAGGTTTGCTCCCCAATCTCGCGATTGATTCCGGCACAATGCGCCACTGCGTCACAACCGGCGAACGCCTCAGCTAGCATTGTCGGATCAGAAAGATCGCTCGGCACAAACGTCATCCGCTTCATGTCTATGATAGTTTCTTCCCTGCGATCCTTTCCCCGCGCCAAAAGAACGACTTTATGTCCCTCGGTTGCCAAACGCCGCGCCAGGTGCGTGCCGATAAATCCCGTTCCACCAGTAACTGCGATTCTCATTTTCTCACCTTCCCTCTGCAGTTGACCCGTCGTTTGCTGACTCTGCCGGCATCGCCTCTCGCAATTCGTCAATAAGACGTAAAGCTTTCTTGCGCAGAGGCCGCATCAGAGGATTGCTGGCCAGGGAAATGAGTCTGTCGACCAGGTCAACTGTGTGGTCTATCAGCCGATAAGTGCGTGCATGTTTTCGTGAGGAATCGTGGATCCAGAAAAGAATGATGCCCATATGGTAGAGCCAGAGCAAGTAAGGCAACTCGACACGCAAGTCTTTCGGTATCCGTGCCTTTGTCTTCTCTACCACGTCTTCGAAGAGCTGGATGCTTGCGTGTCGCACAGGATCGGAATCGGGAGCGAAAGGATTCAGCGGGCTCTCTGGATGAGCTGCTGTCTGGAAAAGCTCGCCAGCAAATTGATGATATTGTTCAAGGGTGGAGATTTTCAGACGCATCACCTCAAGCAAACGCGCCTTCAGACTCAGATCCTTTTCCAGAGCTGAACGAGATGCGGCCAGGTGCTCCTCATGTGTGCGGTAGTAGAAAGCCTGGATCAGATGTTCCTTTGAGTGGAAATAGTAGTAGGCATTGCCCAGCGATACTCCGGCCTTCTCGGCGACGGCGCGCATGGTTGTTTCTTCGTATCCGCGCTCGCGGAACATCTCCAACGCGGTCTCCAGGATGAGAGCTTTCGTCTGCTCTCCCCTTGGTGTCTTAGTTGATACTGATTGACCAGCAGAACTCATCCACTTTACCTCGACAAGCCAGTGGCCCGGCCGATTTGATACCGATTCTGCGAGATCAGTGAGACCACGCGCCGAGTCGTCGGCAAAAGCTCGGGCGAAGACAGCCGGTACGACCACTCCCGATACTGGCATAGAGCCCACAAAACCATGAGCCAGGCCTTGGCGCCAAAATAGACTGCTCCCTGGTCGCTGATCACCGTTAAGTCTTTCGCGGTCAGATCATGGTCTAGCTGCGGAAAACGACGCCGCGCTTCTTCGGACTTAGCAGGCACGAACACGAGCTCAACCAGTTTCCGCTGCTCCGCCAACCATTCGTGAGCACGCCGGCACAACCCGCACGCTGGATCGTAGAGCACCGTTAGCACCGCCATAACTTAAGCCGCCTCCCGGACAGTGG
>JBGPNE010000174.1:0-6188 GCA_041487335.1 Pyrinomonadaceae bacterium | reverse complement strand
GGCCCGCGGACTCTATGCGGTCGAAGAGTATTTACAAGCTCGTTACTACATGTTCCGGCAAGTCTATTTTCACCGCACTTTGCGTTCTGCGGAAGCCGTGCTGCGCTCAATTTTGCGCCGTGCTTTGAAACTCCTCGAGGCTGACGAGCCGGTTTGGTATGCAGCCGACACCGCATTTGAAAAGATTTTGCGAAGAAGTGCTCTAACGATCACTGAACATCTTGAGGTCGACGACTCAGATGTTCTATTTCATGTTAAGCAATGGCAGCGTTCCCGAGACCCGCTCTTGAGTGATCTCAGCCGCCGTTTCATTGGCCGCCGGCTTTTCAAAGCAATCGATCTCGACATGCCAGTCTCCGAGCGAGCAGATTTCCTTTCCGCCGCCAGGGACTGCGTTGCGCGGGCGGGTTACGATCCCGAGTACTACTTCATCGAAGACCGGGCGAGCGACGTTCCTTATTATAACTATTACACCGCTGAGGGGGTTGAGCCGAAGACTCGCATCTATGTTGAAGACGGGTATGCGCGGCCGCGGATACGCGAGATTAGTGAAGTCAGCGACGTTGTGCGTGGGCTGCAACGCGGCTATGAATTACACCGCGTTTGCTTCCCATCAGAAGTGAGGAATGAAGTGTATGCGCTTCATCACGGCCGGGAGCCGAAAGAGGGTTCGGCTGGCGGTAAGCAAGCGCTTTCAACCGGAGACTGAGCGACAATGGCAAGAATCGCGGGAGTGAATTTCAGCGAGGCTGACCGCTATACGAAAGACGTGCTCGAAGCTCAACGGAAAAAATGGGGCGCGCCTCTGCTTAACCACCTGGTCTACGCACGCCGACCGACTATCTTTCGCGGCGCTCGAGGGATGTGGACCGGCATCGAGTCGTCTGGATTGATTGATGCCAGACTGCAAGCGCTCATTAATCGTCGCGTTGCGTCAATCAATCGATGTGAGTTTTGACAGGACATCAACGCTGCCGTGGGCAGCGAGCTTGGCATCCCTGACGAAAAGATCGCTGCACTTGCGGATTACTTAACGAACCCGTTGTATAGCGAAGCTGAGCGTGTGGCTCTGGAGTATGCCGACTGCATGACGATTACAGGACGCGAGGTGAGCGATCAACTTTTCGCGAGATTAACCAGGTTCTACGATGATGATGCAATAGTGGAGCTGACCGCTACCATTGCCTGGGAAAACGCCTCCAGCAAATTCAACCGCGCGCTGCGTGTGCCTTCGCAGCAGTTGTGGCACAGACGCTCCTGAGAACAGTCATTGAAGAGCTTTGATGAATCTTGGTTTTCTTGTGTTTGACGATGCGGAAGAACTGGATTGGCTACGATGTACCGAGTCTTTTTTCTAATCGTTATTTGCATCGCCTTCGCTCCTGGCCGGGGTCCCCAGCGGGGCAGCGCGGGGTCCCCGGCCGAGCATCTCGGCTGGGGTGCCATACCCGCTGGGGTGGAAGTCGGTAATGCCCAAGCACCAGACCGCCCCGTGAACCTTGCGGTCCTGGATTTCGGAGACTCAAGTTTTGGCCGACTCGCATCCGACAAGCTCTCAACAAACCTAAAATCCGAAGCTGAGTTGATTGCGCTCGATCGCGACCAGAGCCGAGTGGCAGCTCGAGGCGCCAGTTATTCGGGATCATTAAATCTATCTTTATACGAAGCACGCGAGCTCGGCGCGGCAATTGGATGCGATTATTACGTGCTGGGAGATGCGCAAACGCTGCGGCGTTCCCCCTCAACGGGCCCTATCTATTTCGAGTCTTATGCTTCGATCTTTCTCGTGAGCTCAAGAACGGGAAGACTTGTGCTATGGGAACGGCCGGACTTCCAGGCGTCAACTTTCGAAGCCGCGGAAAAGTTGCTGCTGACTGAACTGTCCAGCAACGATGCTCGTCATCGTTACGTTATTTCAATTCGACGGGCACAAGAGAACGAACGCAAAGAGCGGGAACTGGCAATCGACGCGAAGACTCCGATCATCGAAGAAGCGCCTGACGACGATAGAATCGCCGACGCTCCGGGACTGCGGCTCCCGCGGCCTTATCGCCGCTTGCGCCCTGCTTACCCTGGGAGCGCCGCGCGCGCGGAGGTTGAAGCCACGGTCGATGTCCTGGTAGACCTCGATGCTACTGGTGAACTCACTCGCGTCGAAGTTGCGCGCTGGGCGGGCTTTGGACTGGACGAGGCAACAGTCGAGACCGTTCGGCAACTACATTTTTTCCCAGCAATGCGTAACGGCACACCAATTCCGATTCGTGTTCTGCTGCGCTATAACTTTCGTAAGCCACCAAAATAACAGATAGAGGAACAGGGGAAATGGGGAACAGGGGAACGGGCGAAAAGGGTAACAGGGGAACAGGGGAAATGGGGAACGGGGAACAGGGGAACAGGGGAAATGGGGAACAGGGGAAATGGGGAACAGGGGAACGGGCAAACGGTGTAAATATATTCTCCTACTCTCTTTCTTAACGGCTCCGTTTCTGGTTGTCCCCTGTTCCCCGTTCCCCTGTTCCCCCGTTCCCCAGTTCCCCATTTCCCCGTGCTCACTGCTCACTGCTCACTGCTCACTGCTTACCGCCCTTCTGTTATCATTCCCGACCGTGGCTGAAAAGATTCGCCTCATGATTGTCGCGGGTGAGCCTTCAGGCGATGCTCATGCAGCTGCGCTCGTACGTGCCTTGCGCGATTTGGCTCCAGATGATCGGTTTGACTTCTTCGGCGCAACTGGTCCATCGATGCGGGCGGCCGGAGTTGAGACGATCGTGCGCTCGGACGATCTGGCAATAATGGGCATCGTTGAAGTCGCGCGTGTGCTACCAAAGTTCTTGAGTACTTTCCGCGAATTGAAGCGCGTGGCTGTTAAGAATCAACCGGCCGCGGTTGTTCTAGTTGATTGGCCCGAGTTCAATCTTCGCCTCGCAAAAACGCTGCACCGGCGTGGTCTGAAAGTGATCTACTACATCAGCCCACAGCTTTGGGCCTGGCGCTCGTCTCGCGTGCGAAACATTCGTCGCGATGTTGATTTACTACTTACCATTCTTCCGTTTGAGCCTGGCTGGTATGCGGAACGTGGAGTGAAGCATGTTGAGTTTGTGGGCCATCCGCTCGCTGGCGAAGTAAGAGCACGCTACGGCCGCGAAGAGTTTTGCCGTTTGCATAACCTGGATCACACACGACCGATCGTCTCGCTTCTTCCCGGTAGCCGGCATAAAGAACTGCAGCGCATTTTGCCGCCAATGCTCGATGGGGCTGCGGTTGTTTCTCAACAAAGGCCGGACGTGCAGTTTGTCCTGGTTGTGGCGCCCAGCCGCTCGGTGGAAGAAGCAAAGGAGATCTTAGCTGCGCACCGGAAATCTGCGGCGCTTATGCAGAGAATCCGCGTCACTCACCGCGAAACTCGCGAAGCGCTTGCGGCTTCTGATGCCGCGGCAGTGGCCAGCGGCACTGCAACGCTCGAAGCTGCCCTGTTGGGCACGCCGCTGGTGATCGTCTACAAAGAATCAGCGCTTAACTGGCACACACTTGGCCGCTTGATCATTGCGGAACACTATGGGCTCGTAAACCTGGTCGCAGAGAAACGAATTGTGACGGAGCTAATGCAGAATGATCTCAATGGGGAGCGGCTGGCAGCCGAACTCATTGCGCTGCTGGACAAAGAACGAAACGCAACTCTTCGGGCTCAACTTCAAGACGTCGTGACGCGTCTCGGCGACCAGGGCGCCTCACGTCGCGCCGCCGAACGAGTTTTGGCTGCCGTGAAAGAATGCGAACGAAGTTAAGCGACGGCGCGAAAGCTTAGCCGCGCGACGGCCTCGTCGCTACCTGTTACTACTTGCATCCGTCTGTTTTTGCAGCTCAGCAAGCTTTTCTCGCAGTGCTTTAACCTCCTCGCGCAACTGCGGCAGACGCGCGATGTGCGCGTTGCGGCGTTTGTATTCATCCAGTGGCTGAACGGGAACGCCCCACCAAACGCCGGGCGCACAATCTTACCCGGCAGCACCCCGGCTTTCGATCCGATCACTGCGCCGCTTAGCACACGAGCGTGATCGCCAAATCCCACCTGCCCGCCGATTACCGCATCGTCCTCAATAACGGTGCTGCCCGAGATCCCTGTTTGTGAGGCAATCACAACGCGCTCGCCGATATCGACGTTGTGCCCAACCTGAACAAGATTATCGATCTTGGTCCCGCGTCCGATCCGAGTCCGGCCGAGCGCTGCTCGATCCACGCAAGTGTGCGCTCCCAGCTCGACATCGTCCTCGATTACGACCGTGCCGATCTGCGGAAACTTGTGATAGCCCATGTCGTCGCGGACATAACCGAACCCGTCCGCACCAACGCAAACGCCGGCATGAAGGATGACTCGATCGCCGAGCGAGACTCCGTCGTAGAGAATCACATTAGGATGCAGCACACATTCATTGCCCACCGTCACATTTGCGCCAATCACCACTCCTGCTTCTATGCGACTATTAGCACCGATGCGTGCGTATTCACCGATGCAAGTATGCGGACCGACAAAGGCCGTCAGAGCCACATCCGCGGTAGCGGCCATGACGGCGGTTGGGTGAATCCCTGGCTCACGATGTTTTGGTGGATGCAGCAGCTTTGCGATCAAGGCGAACGCGAGCTTGGGGCGCGCGACTTCGACGAACGTTGTGGCTTGCTCATCCGGGGACCGCGATGCGAACGAGGGAAAACCTTTAGGAACGAGCAGGCACGTTGCGCGACTCGATTTTGCTGCTTCAAAGAACTTCTCATCTTCAACGTAGGCGATCTCATCCTTGCCAGCCGTTTCAAGGCTGGCAATTCGGCTGACCAGACGAGTACCGTCCCCAATTACTTGCCCGCCGACGTGCTTGGCGAGTTCGGAAACGGTCAATGGCTTGGTGTCGTTCATCGAATCAAGTCTCAGATGGTTAGGGCTCCATCTGTGATTTCGTCTTCACCCTTGCTCGCCCTCGTAAACCCTCGCTGTGATCCGCGAATGAAGCTTGCG
This sequence comes from Pyrinomonadaceae bacterium, assembly GCA_041487335.1. Lineage (GTDB taxonomy): Bacteria > Acidobacteriota > Blastocatellia > Pyrinomonadales > Pyrinomonadaceae > PSRF01. Next base: position 1,183 of record JBGPNE010000174.1, on the reverse strand, counting down.
AGATGCGATACGTCGTCATCCTTCCTTTGCTCCAACGCGAGCAACGCGTCTGCTAACGGCATTCCTGACCTGAAAAGGACTTGATAAGCATTCTTGAGGGCGCGTCTTGACTCTCCCGAGAAGCCCGCGCGCCGCAACCCTAGCGCATTTAGTCCTCTAACGCGCGCTGGATTTCCATCGGTGATGAAAAACGGCAGCACATCCTGAACGATCTTCGATTTGCCGCCAACCATCGCATAGCGTCCCAGGCGAACAAACTGATGCGCGCCGACATTATTCGAAAGAAAGACGTGGTCCTCAACTGTGATGTGCCCGGCTAGCGCCGCGCCGTTTGCAAAGATATTGTCGTCTCCCACAACACAATTGTGGGCAATATGCACGCCCACCATGAAGAAATTGCGTGACCCAATGCGCGTGACTTCTCCTGCGCCACTCGCCCGATGCAACGTACAAAACTCCCGGACCAAATTGTCATCGCCAATCACCAGATAACTGCGCTCCCCCTTGAATTTTACGTCCTGCGGCTCACCGCCCAGCACCGCGTGCTCGAAAACACGATTGCGAGCACCGAGGGTCGTGAATTGTTTGATTACCGCGTGAGCGCCAATCTCACAGCCCTCGCGGATTTCAACGTTATCTTCGATGACTGCGTAAGGGCCGATGCTGACGCTGCCAGCAATCCTGGTAGCGGGGCTAACCATTGCAGTCGGGTGGATGTTCATAACAGCAACCATAGGAGGCGCGATAGTATATGCTCCATTTTGCCGCTGCAACTAAGAAGCTCAAACGGTTTCCCTGCCTCTCTGCGCGTTCTCGGCGCCCTCGGCGTCTCTGCGGTGATGGTTTTTCGTAAATTACCTCACCGCCGAGACGCAGAGTTCGCGGAGGTGGCGCAGAGGAGAACTTTATTCCGACAGACTGCTCCTAAAGCAGCGTGTGAATGAGAAGTAGCTGGCGAAGCCTCTATCACAGGCAACTAATTCCATTGAAACTGAGAGATTCGAGAGTGAGACCTCTTACGCTCGACGGCAGGCTCCTCTCAACCTAAGTACTCAACGTTCCGCTCTATTAAGTCTTATATGCCTGTGTACAGAGGCTTTTTGCCTTGCCTTTACCTCACGAGCCCACTATCATGACACGTCACGAATTGCCCAGTTGGAAGTGTGCCCATCACAAGGGCTAT
>JBGPNE010000173.1:0-6193 GCA_041487335.1 Pyrinomonadaceae bacterium | reverse complement strand
CTCTTAACCTTGGAAAAGGGTGTCGCGCCATTTGTCTGTTCCTGGCTGTAATAGGTTGTGGTCGTCTTGCCACGACTGTCGGAAACATTGTTGCGCAGATCCGAGTCCAACTCGGCGGCCTTGGTTCTCGCCCGTGAATCCCAAACCGTTGGCTCGCCACCACGCAAACGCACAGTATCGTCAGCGGCAGTGTATGAGATGCTCGCAGCCAAACCATTGCGGTCACCCTCGTTGAACTTGGCATCTCCCTGCGCATCCATGCGCTCAATATCCTGCGTCTCTTTCACGACTAGGGCAGTCATCTTCTGCGACGTAAGGGTTCGGGTCCCGCGGTTCTCGGCAGATTGCATAGGCTCAATCACAGCCTTCGCGCCGCCCGTCGCTGTGAAAGTCCGAGCGAGGTTTCCCGTTTCGAAAAAGTCACAATCTAAGCGTGGTGCAGTAAGCGTCTTTCGATCAGCCTTGAGGTTTTTAACCACAGGTTCGACAAATAACTCAGTGTTACCGACGGCCTCCGCCTTTTCCAGATCGCGGCCGGTCGCGCGCCAGGTAAGTTTGACGGCATCAGCCGTTAACCGCTTATTCGCGGCGCGCGGATCGTTTGCTCTTGATTTAGGCGCGGCGAGATTGATTACCGAGCGCCCCTCGGTACGCATCTCCTTCAGTAAACTGCGGCCGTCTTGCGCCTGGAAATTCACTTCGACCAAATTCGCCCCCGCAAGTTGCATTTCTGCATCGGAATCAAGGCTCCTCGCTCGCGTATCGCGAGTCGCAACGGCACGCTCTAGTCGCTGGTCCTTGTCTAAAAAGAAGTCCATGTCGACGGAATGAACTTCCGCAGATCGACCTTCCTCCATTGAACGCAGATAAGAGTTGCCGCGCAATTCGACTTTCTCGAGACGCTTCTGCTCGTTCAGAGTGGCATAGAGATTATCGCCGCTCAGAATGTCGTGCTCCTGTTCTGCTGTTACACCGCCAGAAAACGCCAGCTTCATCGACTGCTGTTCAAAAAGTGCATGCGCCGAATGAATGGTTACTGGCCGCGAGCGTGAAGAAGCCGGCTTGGCCTTTGCATCCTTGAGAACCTCTGGCGCCACAACGATCTCGACGTCTTTCTTCATTTCAAGTTTCTTGCTCTTCGCCTCAACTATGGCGCCAGTGGAACGACCAGAGACATTCTCTCGAGTGAAAGAAACAGCCATGTCAGTCTGCGCTACCTCGTTGTCCTTGTTATAAGCGAGCGATTCAGTATTGACCTTTAAAGCATCTTTAGTCTCGATCTTCACGTTGCCGACAAATGTGATAATGGAATTCTTCTGATCGTAAATGGCCCGGGTAGCGGAGATTTGATCAGGCTTATCACCAACCGCAGGGTAGATCGCGAGAATCACATCTTCGAGCTCATGGTGGTTATCGGAAAAGGTCATGTCGCGCGAAGCGCGCAGCCACAAATACAAACGATCTCCCTTGGTCACGCGCTGTTCGTAACCCTCAATGATACCGGTAACCTCTTTGGAGAGTTCTGGGGTTTCTGACTTCAGTCTAAACGGCTTGTTATTCCGCAGATGGTAGTAAGAGATCGCCACAAAAGCGATTCCCGCAATGAGTATGGACAGGCCCACCACCCGCGCCACAAGCGGAAACCGCGCCCGGAGCCCGATCGCAATAGCCCTCTTTCGTGTTATCTCTTGCATCAACTACTGACTACTGACCGACCTCCCTCATATCTTCCACATTCAACTGCATTCGCGTCTCACCGTTCCATGTATTGGTCTCGATTGTGTAGGCCACTTCGATGCTGGCATTCAGATCAGGCGTTCGCTGGAGGTGCTCGAGGCAATTCCACCAAACCGTCTCCAGCGGCCGACCCTCCGCACCAGCAAGATACATCTTCAGATGTCGCTCCTTCATTACACGCGGCTCCGACGTAATTCGCAAGTTTCTGGTCAGGAAAACGGGCCGTGGATTCCCTGCCCCGAAAGGTTCCAGCGAGCTTAACTCGTTCGTCAGTGGAAACGTGATCGCCTCTGCCGGCAACTCTGCATCAATATTGAGACACGGCTGCAACTCTTCATCAGTCAAACAAGAAGCCGCGTGTTCGTTTAACCTGCGCCGCAGCTCCGCAATGCGATCCGGCTTGATTGTAATTCCCGCTGCATGAGAGTGGCCGCCAAACTTATCAAACAGATCGGAACACGCTGTCAAGCCATTCAGCAAATGATACGCTTGGATGCTGCGCGCCGAGCCGTGGGCCACATCACCATCAATCGAAAAAACAACACACGGCCGATTTATCTTCTCTGCAATTTTTGAAGCGGCGATGCCAATCACTCCTCGATGCCATCCCTCCCCTGCGACGACAGCCACGTGGCGATGGGCGGCTCCGTCTCCGGCAAGCTCAAGTTCGGCGATCGCCAGCTTTATGATCTGTTGCTGAACTTCCTTTCGCTCCTGATTGCGAGCGTCGAGATGCTCAGCGAGACGGCGAGCTTCATCCCGGTCTCTGGTTTCGAAGAGTTGGACTACAGCGCGTGCGGCGTCCATTCTGCCGGCAGCATTGATGCGCGGTCCGATGCGAAACCCGAGATCGTATGCAGTCATTCCTGAGCCGTCACCGCAGCCTGCGACCTCCATCAAGGCCCGCAGACCAGGATTCCTGGTAGTGGCTAGATCTTTCAGACCAAGCGCCACGATCGTTCGGTTCTCACCAGTTAACTTTGCGACATCCGCAACAGTCCCAATCGCGACTACTTTCAAGAATGCACTGACTTGCGATTCCCGTCCGCGCTCACGGAAAAGCGCATGGACTAGCTTGAAGGCGACACCAACACCCGCCAGGTTTTTGTCTGGATAGCTGCAACCGCGTTGATTGGGGTTTAGAACTGCGTACGCCGGGGGAACGCCTTCGCCTTCATCCGGGAGGTGGTGGTCTGTGATGATTACATCGAGTCCATTTGCTTGCGCCCAGTAAAGCGGTTCGTGGGCGCGGATGCCGCAATCGACACTAATGACCAGCTTGTAACCCTCGGCGACGGCTTTCTCGAGCGCCGCCTGCTGAATTCCATAGCCTTCAGTGAAACGATGGGGAACATGATAACCCGCCTTTGCGCCCAATAGTTTCAGAGCACGAAGGAGAACTGCCGTACCGGTTGTTCCATCCACATCGTAGTCGCCATAGACGAGCACCCGTTCGGCATTGTCGATTGCTCGCAGCAAACGTGAAACTGCGTCTTGCATGCCGAGCATCAGGTATGGATCGTGAAGCTGATCGTATGTTGGCTCAAGGAATGCCCGCGCGGAACGGTCGTCACCGCACCCGCGGGAAAGCAGCAGCGCGGCTACAGTTGGGGAGATGCCCAAAACGCGGGCGAGCGAGACAGCACGTTCTGTTTCTTGCCGCCGCACGATCCAGCGTTTGGCTGTCATCTGTCTCTCATTTGTCGCTCTGCTTATTCAGCAAACCACCCGTCTGCATCCAGTAGCTTAACACCGATTCGCCGCACACCATCCATTTGGTCGGGCCAAACTCCGTTGACTTCAGCGTCGAGTTTGCGTCCGAATGGAGCTGTTAATTTGACGATAGAACCTATAGCGACGTCAGCATCGAGAATGATTGTCGCTCCGCCGCGGCTAATCTTAACGGCTTGCGCTTTAACCTGGAAGGGTTCACCAGCAGTTGTTGTTCCTTCAACTTCAAGGGCAAATTCGACCGGAACTCTCGGACTACGGGGGCGCTGGGATGAAGGCGCCACCGCTCGCCTGTCTTTCTCATTCATTTAAACTCACCGCCCTTTTGAGCAACAGATCTGACTAGACTAGATCTCGTGCGGAGAGGAAGGGGGCACCGGTTAGTTTACCGAATCTCGAGAGTTATTGTCAGGTCTTTCTGACGTTTCGCAAGCAATGTTCACATAATCCCCGGAATTTCTTTACTCTACGGCAGCCGAGATGTATCCGCTGAGCAGCGCAAACAAGATCAGACCACCCACGATTAGGCGATAAGAGATGAAAACTGCCGTTGAATGCGTGCGCAGGAATCTGAGCAGGAACCAAATGGAGGCATAGCCGACGATGCCGGAAATTGTGGTGGCGACAGCGAGTGAGCCGTAGCTGCCGTGTGGCAGTTTGTGAATAGCCTCTTTTAGTTCCAAAAGACCGCTAGCGGCGATCGCTGGAATCGAAAGGAGAAACGAGAAACGCGCTGCCGTCTCGCGCATCTGCCCTGCAAACAACCCCGCCATGATCGTGGACCCCGAACGACTCGATCCCGGAATCAACGCCAACACCTGGGCACAACCAACGGAGAGCGCATCGCCAATGCCCAGGCTCGCCAGCGAGCGGTTTCGCTTGCCCACCAATTCGGCTATGCCGAGCAGAATAGCCACGACAATCATCATCGTCGCAATAACCCAGAGGTTTTTTGTAAACGTGCCTTCAATCTGTTTCTTGAATAGCAGACCGACAATACCAACTGGAATGGAGCCGATAATCACGAGCCAGCCAAGCAACGCGTCGTGAGAAAGCCTTCCGGATCTTTTGGCGGTAGCCCGACTAGCAGCTTCGTTGCCACGCCCTCTTAGCAAGGCAATGTGATCACGAATGAAGGCACGCGTAATGTTGACGATATCGCGCGCAAAGTAGATCAGCACTGCCAAAAGCGTGCCGAGCTGAATTACGGCGATTGTCGCCGTAGTCTGCTCGGCCTTGAGCGTAGTCTCCACTCCGTTGTAGAGACCGACGGCACGCGCCGCGAAGACGAGATGCGCTGTTGAGCTGATGGGGATAAATTCAGTCAAGCCTTGAACGATGCCAAGAATGATTGCCTGGAAAAGAGACATGGTTTAGATCTCGGACCAAAAGCCAAAAACCGTTTTATTCCCTGAACGAATTCCTTCGCGAGATCCAGTCGTACATGAAATTCGGCATAATCATGCCCGCGCGAACAATAGTCGCTAGTTGCCACGGGAAAGCATACGACTTCCGCCGCTTCTCGATCGCGTGAATAATCTTCTTCACTGCGTCGTTCAGTTCCATTAAGAAAGGCATCTGCGCATGCCGTCCGGCTGTCAACGGAGTTTTGATAAAGCCCGGATGAATGATGGTGACATCAATGCCTTTTGGCTGCAGGTCCAGCCGCAGGCTCTCGAAAAACGCAGAGACTGCTGCTTTGCTGGCGCAGTAGGCAGCCGATTTCGGCAAGCCTCGATAAGCCGCCAGACTCGAAATCGCCACCAGTTGTCCCCGTCCCTGCGCCACCATATCCGGAACGACCGCCGCCACACTGTTTGCCGCGCCGATTACATTTACATTGATCACTCTCGCAACTTCGTTCGGCTGGATCTCTGCACCATCAGTTGCCCCTCCAACCCCCGCATTGGCAATGAGCAGATCGATTGGACCAAACTCGCCGCGCAAACGATCAGCCGCAGCTCGCATAGACTCTGCATTTTGGACATCAGCCGGGAGCGCGAGGGCCTTACTCCCGATCGATTCAGTTTCTCGTACAATCTCTTGCAGCGCATCGGCACGTCTCGCAACCAAACCCAACTTCGCGCCGCGCGCCCCGAGCTCAAGCGCAAGCCCGCGGCCAATCCCCGAAGAAGCGCCCGTAATCATCACGACCTTGTCTTGCCAATCCATCACTAATCGGCTACTAGTCTTGAGTCCGGAGTAAGAAGTCAGAGCCCGACCCCAAGCTTGGATTGAAAACTCGACTCCAGACTTGACTCTCGACTCTTGAACTCCAGCCTGTTTTTAACACAATTCACCGACGTGCTCGCCCAGGACTCGTAATGCCGATCCGAGGTCGTTCTGCTTGATCAGCAGATGATCGCGCGAAAAGGATGGAAGCGCTCCCACCGAGAGCCCGGCCGCTGCGAGGATGTTGGTCACTTGCGCCAGGTAACCGACAACGTTCCATGACAACTCGATGTCGAGAGTCACTAATCTAAAACCACCCTCAACCTTTGCGTCCCGCGCGGCGTGACGAATGCGCTTCCAATCGTCCTCCTCGATCAGCAGCGTGACTTCCCGCTGGTCGCGAAAAATCATGAACGGCGCATCAGCGCGCGGGCTGAGTTCGGGATTCTCCAGCAGACGGGTCCAGTCTTGGTGGCGAAGACCAATCAAGGCGTAGTTTGCCGGCGCGACTTCAACCCTTGTTTCGCGCAACAACTCCGAGACTGTCTTCTCG
>JBGPNE010000172.1:0-6211 GCA_041487335.1 Pyrinomonadaceae bacterium | reverse complement strand
CGAATGCTAGCACTCCAGTCAGCTTTAGCGCTCATTCTTTAAAATCAGGAGGCCTATGGTCCGTTTGCCAGGTTGAGTCTAGGATCCGGTCGCTACCACTCCCGGTTCTGTATTGAGTGGCGGCTCTCAGGTTAAGCAAGAGTTCTGGAGTTTTCACAAAGCGGGTCAATGAAGCGGCGCCATCACCAGCCCGCTATCTGCGAGCAGGTGAGTAACCTTACGGATTCCTGGTGGATTCAGGGAACGCCTTCGGCGTAACTTGTGCCGAGTCTTCAGCAAAATTTCACACTGACGCAAGACCCGAGGATTCAAGTCGTTCTCCTCTCGACATGAGGAAACCCGAGATTATGATGAAACTCACCACCCTGACCCTCTTGATTCTGTCCGCTACTGCGTTTGCACAGCAGCCGGATTACGACCGGCTCAAAACGGATGCGGAAAAACTCTACGCCGAAAAGTCGTATGCCAAATCCAATGAGCTCTACAAGCAAGCCGCGGGCCTGAAGCTGCCGACGGATGAGTCGCGCTGGGTGAGCTTTCGCGTTGCCGACACGCTCTGGCGCGCGGAAGCAGCCACCAATACCTCTGATGCGACGAAGTTCGATCAAGCGCGCGAAGCGCTTGAATTGTTGGTGCGCGATGCGAAGCGCGCAGAAGATCAAGACCTCATATGGGCTGAAGTGGAAGAATCGCTTGGCGATTTCTGGTGGACCAGACGCAATGCCCAGAACTGGAACGAGGCGTGGCCGCATTACCAGAGGGCGTTCGACTGGTGGGCCAGCCAGCGAGATCTCAATACGGCGCGTGCGCGTTATTTACAACTGGTCTGGAAAGCCGTGGCGCCGCCGTGGATGGAAATGTATTACGGCGGATACTACGGGAACGCGCTGCTCCTGGAGATATTCGACAACGCAATTAAGATTGCCCAGGACCCTAACGACCTGGCCCGTGCTCACTACTACCTGGCGACGCGGCTGCGCATGATGGGAGAGTGGGAACAAAGGCAGCGCGTGCCGGAGGAGCTAGAGGCCGCGCTCAAGACAGGCAGAAGCAGCGACTGGTACGACGATGCGCTCTACTTCTACGGTGAGTGGATGGCTTCCACCGGCCGCATCACACAAAGCGATACTGGCGAGTGGCGCCAGCAACCCGATTACCTTAAGGCGCTTGAGTTGTTTCGCCGTCTGGTTTCCGAATACAAGAAAGGCGAAACGCGTTACTACGACCAGGCGCAGCAACAGATCGAAGCTATTACCAAGCCAGTTGTCGGTGTCTTCGCCTCGAACATTTTCCTGCCTGATTCCGAGATTCAACTCAATCTCTCGTGGCGCAACGTCAGGCGCATTGATCTGACGCTTTACAAAGTGGATCTCCCGCGTGATGTGCGATTCACGGATAAGGATCAGAGCAGCGGCAGTTGGGTGCAGCAAATAAACCTGGGCCTGCGTGTAGCCGTGAAATCGTGGTCTAGGGAGACCAAAGACGACGGGACCCACCAGCCGGGCCAGGAGCTTTGGCGATCGGATCAACGGTTATCGGAGGGAGCATATGTCATCGAAGCTCATGGCGGCAGCGCAAGTGCGCGAGAAGTCATCCTGGTTACCGCTGCTTCGCTCGTGTTGAAAACCTCAGGTAAACAGGCGCTTGTCTATTTTTGTAATGCCATCAATGGCGCTCCGCTTGCAAATGCGAACGTCAGACTCTGGGAGAAGAGTTATCGCAATAGCAGCCAGCAGTGGTTCTGGCACGAAAGCGCGAAGGTGGCCAATCAGGATGGCATCGCAACCTTCGACCTGAGTAGCGATAACAACTACGATGAACTCTTCGTGAGCGCGGAAAGCGATGGGCGACAAGCCTTCTCCTTCGGTAACAGTTACAGCTACGGACGCAATGAGCAGCCCTGGCGCATTTATGCCTTCACGGATCGCCCTGCCTATCGTCCTCAGGAGACGGTGCAGTGGAAGTTCATCGCGCGCAAGCTGGAAGAGTCAATCTATTCCACGCCGACCAATCAAATCATCGAATATGAAATCCGCGATCCCCGTGGCAATAAGGTCAAAGAAGACAAAGTAACGCTGAACTCCTTCGGCAGCGCCTGGGGCGCGCTTGAGTTAACCGAAACAATGCCGCTGGGCGCGTATCAGGTAACCTTTTATGACCTGGGGCGCAACCACACAATTGGCAATGCGGCTCTGTTCCGATTGGAGGAATACAAACTGCCGGAATTCAAAGTCGGCGTCGAGACGCCGGAAGTGAACGGACACAAGAAAGCCTTCCGCCTCGGCGAGAAGGTGGAAGTGACGGTGAGCGCGGATTACTACTTCGGCGGCGCGGTGACGGACGCGAGTGTGGAAGTCGTTGTCTATCAGAATCCCTTCTATCATTACTGGCAGCCGCCGCACGAGTATCCCTGGTACTACCTCGACATCGGACCTCAGCGCTATCAATACGGAGGCGGGCGCGGACAGATCGTCAAGCGCGAGACATTGAAGACAGACGCAGCGGGCAAAGCGACGCTCTCGTTCGACACACCGCGCGATGCCGGTCAGGATTGGGAGTACTTCATCGAAGCTCGCGTCACGGATGCTTCGCGCCGCGAGATCATCGGCAGCGACACAGTGCGCGTAACGCGCCAGCGCTATTACGTCTACCCGCGCGCTGATCACAATCTCTACCGTCCAAACGACAAGGTTCAAATCAACATCAAATCGCTGGACGCTAACGATCAGCCTATGCCGGTCACCGGCCAGGTGAAAGTGACGCGCGATTATTATTACGAAATCTGGCTTGAGCCCGCTGGCCGCGAGGTCAAAGGCGATGAACTCAAGCGCATTCGTGACGACTTCAGCCGGCGTGACGGTGTGTTCCCGCCGAAGCCAGATAAAGATGGGAAGAGCTGGCGACTGAAGTTTCGTGGCTACCAGCACGAAGACATCCTGGCGCAAAGCGTGAAGACCGATGCGACGGGCGAAGGGATACTTAACTTCACACCCAATCGCGAAGGGTATTATCGCGTTGCCTGGACCAGTCCGGACAAGGGCGGGCCCATGGTTCAGGCTGAAACTGTCGTGTGGGTAACAACTGATCGGACCACGGAGCTTGGCTATCGTCACAATGGAGTGGAGATCATCGTCGACAAAGATACTTTCCGAGCCGGCCAACGCGCCCCGGTGATGCTGAACACGCTTGAGCCTGACCGCTATGTCCTATTCAGCATTGAAGGTGACGACCTGTTCAGCTATCAACTCGTGCATCTTACCGGTACTACCAGGTTGATTGAGGTTCCGGTTGCAGAGAAACACGTCCCGAATATCTTTCTTAACGCGGCGATGGTCAGCGATCGCCAGTTGTTCCTCGATACCAAGCAGGTCATCGTTCCGCCGGTCGAGCATTTCCTCAATGTCGAAGTGAAGCCTGACCGCGCACAGTATCAGCCGCAGGAAGAAGGAACGCTCAACATCACCACTCGAGACCGCGATGGCAAACCCGTGTCCGCAGAAGTGGCGCTCGGTTTGATTGATGCTTCCGTTTTCTACATTCAACAGGACACCTCAGGTGATCCGCGCCAGTTCTACTTTGGTACGAAGCGCGCGATGCGATCACAAGTGCAGAGCACCTTTCAGCAGAAGTCTTACGCGAAACTGGTCGAGGGGCCCGACAAGCAGTTGATTGATGAGAGTGTCCTGGAGCAACAGCGGTTGCGAGATGCGTCTCTGGGCAACACGGAGAAGGATATCAGCAGACTTCAAACACTGTCAGAGCTTGAAATGCGACCTTCGGGTACGCTGACACGGAGCGGCGTGAACTACATAAGTGGCATCGAGGGTGGAGCAAAATCCGCAGACGCCTTGCGAGTGGTCACAGACAGAGCGGTCAACGGACGGATGCTTGACGCTGTTTCCATGCCTAGGGCGGCCAAGTCTGCGGCTCGGCAACCAAATGAGCCTGCCGTCCAGGTGCGCAGCGACTTCCGTTCGACCGTCTTCTGGCAGCCGGATGTCATCACTGACGCAAGCGGCGTCGCGACAGTAAAAGTCAAATATCCCGACTCGCTTACGAGTTGGACCGCCACGGCGCGCGTCATCACTGCGGGTGACAAATTTGGCATCGCTTCTGCTGACACGCGCACGAAAAAACCTCTCATCGTGCGACTGGAAGCGCCACGCTTCTTTGTTGTCGGTGATTTAGTCACGGTTTCGGCGGTTATTAATAACAACAACGATCAGTCGCTGACAGTCACTCCCTCGCTGAATGCGGAAGGCTTAGTCATCACCGGGCTGATACAGAACGGCCAGCCAGTTAAAGGAGAGCAGGGACCGGTCACGGTGTTGGCCAATGGTGAAGGGCGCGTTGATTGGGCCGTTCGAGTTTCTAAGGCCGGGCCGGTGAAACTCAAAGTAACTGCGCGCAGCCAGACACAAGCCGATGCGATGGAGCGCGAGTTTACCGCTTACGAACATGGCATCGAAAAACTAATCGCGAAATCCGGCAAGCTGCGTGGTGACGAGGTGACGGTGCGGCTGGATATTCCCAAGGAGCGCAAACCCGAGTCAACGAGTCTGATGGTCCAGGTGGCGCCGAGTATGGCCGTGACGATGCTCGACGCGCTGCCTTATTTGATCGACTACCCATACGGCTGCACCGAGCAGACCATGAGCCGTTTCCTCCCGGCGGCAATTACCGCGAAAACACTCAAGGATCTTGGCCTCTCGCCCGATGCGGCGATGGCTAAAGTCTTTGGTGGCATCGAACCGGAAACCGCCAGCCAGACGCATCCCAAAGGCAAACACGATCTGAAAGACCTTGACCGGATCGTAAAACAGAGTCTCGATCGTCTCTATAGCATGCAGCACGCGGACGGCGGCTGGGGTTGGTGGAAAGACGATACTACCGATCATTTCATGACGGCGTACGTTCTCTGGGGTCTTACGCTGGCGCGCGACGCTGGTGTTGAAGTCAGGCAGGATGTGATGACGCACGCCGCAGGGTATCTCAATGGCGAGCTGGTTGAGGAAGAGGCCAACTACGACGTGCAGGCGTGGCTGCTTCATGCCTCGGCCGCATATTTTGCTTCGTTGCAGCACCGCTCTGGTGGTCCACAGCCGGTTGGTGAATTTCAGGCAAAGGCTTTTGAAAATCTCTGGAGCAACCGTGACAAGCTGAATGCCTACACCCGGGCGCTGCTGGCTTTGAGCGCACACTATTACGGCTACGCAGACAAAGCACAGACGCTCATTCGCAATCTGGAAAACGGGGTGAAGATAGACCGCACGCCTGATACCTCGATCGTTCAGCGCGGCGCACAGCAATCCAGTGATTCCGTAATAGGCACGGCTCACTGGGGCGAAGACGGTTTCTATTATCGCTGGTCCGACGGAGGCATTGAGGCGACTTCGTTTGCGCTCCGCGCGCTCCTGGCCATTGATCCACAGAACAAACTGGTCGAACCCGTGACCAACTGGCTCATCAAGAACCGGCGCGGCGCGCAGTGGAGCAACACCCGCGATACGGCGATCACAGTCCTGGCGCTCAATGATTACTTGCGCGTCAGTGGCGAAGCAGTGCAGGCGCTTGATTACGAAGTTCTGGTGAATGGAAATTCGATCATCACCAAACATCTGACTGTCGCAGACGTCCTGAGCGCCCCAAGCCAGTTTGTCATCGACAACAAGTACATCCGCGACGGCGCAAATGAGATCCGCATTCGGCGCAAGGCCGGCACTGGTCCCTTGTACTTTGCCGCGCAGGCGCGTTTCTTTAGTCTGGAAGAACCGGTCAAAGCAGCGGGCAACGAAATCTTCGTGCGCCGCGAATACTACTAGCTTGTGGGCCACCCGACCTTGCTCAAGGGATATGTTTATGATCGGAATCGCTTGCTCGATGGCGAAACTGTGAAGAGCGGCGATCGGGTCGAAGTGGTAGTCACCATCGAGGCGAAAAACAATTATGAGTACCTGCTCTTTGAGGACCTGAAGCCTGGTGGTTTGGAAGCCGTGCAACTGCGCAGCGGCGAGCCGCTTTCCGCCAGGGAGCTGAAATCGGGAGCAGTCGAGCGAAAGTTCTCAAGTAACGGTGCGGGGAATCGAAGCAGTAATTCAGCTCACGCGCAATATGCTGGATGCGCGATCGTCGTGCCCAGCGCCGCCGAGAGGTCGTCGAGACTGGTGCGCCCATCCACCCAGAGCCGCGTCCCGTCCTGGCGAATCGCCGG
>JBGPNE010000171.1:0-6228 GCA_041487335.1 Pyrinomonadaceae bacterium | reverse complement strand
GTGCGAAACATATCAAGACCTGTAGCGCGTCCGTGGCCTGCTTCACTGTAGTGATCGAGATATGTCTTGAGTGGTCCCTTTCCTTGATCCTTTAGAGACTCTTCCACTTCTGCGAACAATTCCGGATAGTAAGCTTGCGCGGCGGCAATCTTCCGTTTGAATGTTGGCTCGTCAAGATTCAGCCAGATCGCTCGGTCCTGAAGATCGCCGGGACAGCAGTCGGGCCGGCTGACCACGGGGTAGTCATAGTTGGCGATTTGGTGGCCATTGGATCGATTAGCTGCCTCAACTGCGCAGTTGATAATGAGCCGGCAAACATCATGCGTACTGTTGTAGCCTTCGATTGCATCGCCCACAACATATCTGAGCGGAAAGCGAACCATGGCATCTGAAAGTTCATCGACAAGCCTGATGAAGAAGTCGAAGTTGCGGTCGAGAATTGCCTGATAAACTGCCCTGTCGGTGAAGCGCCCGAAGATCGATCCTGGCTTGATGCCCACCATGCCAAGATACTTCGTCGCCGCATTGATTCTCGATTTTCCCGAACGTCCTGAGCCATCTGTAAGTATGAAAACGCGAGGAGAAGTTGATTCGAGCCAGCCGTGAAGGCGGATTTCATGACCCGGATGCGCAACTATCAACGCGGATGCTGCGTCCATGCTTATCAACGTATTGACCATTGCGAATTTCGGCGGGTTCCTTAACCACGGAGGCACGGAGAACACTGAGGATGCAAAATTCGCAATTCGAAATTCGCAATCCGCAATACTCTTCGGCTAATCCCCCGTTGCGGCGCGTTCGCCATCGGCTCCCGCATCCGTCTCATAATATCGCTGGCTGTAATAGCGCTGATAGTAGTAATAATCGTGCGACTGCAAATTGACGTTGTTCAGTACAACGCCAAAGATCTTGGCGCCGACGTCCTGCAGTAGTTGCCGCGAGCGTCTCACTACATGGCGAGAACTTTTGCCGCCATGCACAACCAGCAGCACGCCGTCTACCATCGACGAAATGAGAACGCCATCAGTAAATGAGCTTACCGGCGGCGAGTCAACTACCACGTGAGTAAAGTTCGATTGCAGCGTTGCCAGCAAACGCCGCATCTGTTCGGAGCCAAGCAACTCCGCGGGATTGGGCGGGATGGGACCGGAAGATAAGAGGTGAAGGCCGGTGCTCTCATCTTTCGTGACCATTTGAAGCATCTCGGCCTCGGAAAAATCGCTCGACAGGATCGAGCTCAAGCCTCCCCGATCATGCAGATCGAAGATCGACCGCAGACGGGGCCGTCTCATGTCGGCATCGATGATCACCACACTCACTCCGGTCTGCGCCAAACTGATTGCCGTGTTGACGGCTGTAGTCGTCTTCCCTTCCCCTGGCAGACTGGACGTCACCAGCAGCGACCTGGGGGCACGGCCGGCAGTGGATAGCAAAACAGAGGTGCGCAGGTGGCGATAGGATTCGGCGAGCGGCGAGCGGCTATCCACATTCATCAGCAACTCCGGATTTGTCGAAGCATGTCCATTGCGTTTCTGCAATGCTCCCGGAGCGGCGAGCCTGCGGTGGCGCGCAACGCCTCCTACTGAAGGGATAACTGCCAGGGCTGGAAGATGTAACAAGCGCTCGACCTCATCCGTCGAGTGGACTGTATCGTCGAGGTATTCCAGAAAGAGAGCGAAGCCCACACCCAGACCGAGCGAAAGAAATAGTGCCACGAAGACCGTCCTCATGCGGTTTGGTCCAACCGGACCGTCGGGCGCAATCGCGTAATCGACAATCGAAATGTTGTTGGGGTTGCTGGCCTTCACCACGTCGTTTTCTTTAGAACGCTGCAGCAGGTTGGTAAGCAAGCTCTTATTCGTTTCAATCTCCGACTGTTGGATGCGGTAGTTGATAGCCGCTTCGTTTTGCGTAAGCGTTTCGCCGCGTTGCGTCTCGAAAGATTGGCGCAGCGATTCCTCGCGCGCCAGCGTCTGACGATAATGAGTCTCGAGGTTTGTTAACAAAGTCGCACTCTTTTGGCTGCGAAGGTCTTTGACCTGTTTGTCCAGCTCAGCAATCTGCTTATCGACCTCTTTGACTTCGGGCGCTTCTTCAGTCGCGTCGACAAGTAGCTGGGATCGCTTTTCCCGCAAATTACCGAGTTTCGACTCTGTCTCTCCAATCCGTTTTTCGTCCGTATCTACAAGGGCGTCCGCCGCGCCCGGAGCCCTGGCCGCATTGTAAGCGGCCTCTGCACTTTTGCGATCGTTCTCGGCCTCGAGCAACTGTTTGTTAAGACCAGTTAGACGTTCCACTACTGTGTTTTGGTTCGCGTCGAGAGAGATTATCTGATTGTTCTTCGCATAATTGACAAGCCTCTCCTCACCACTACGGATCTCTTGCTGCAGCTCAGCGATACGTCTTTGCAGAAAAGCGCCCGTGCTCGTATTTGTGTCCGTCTTCTTCTCCAGATTCGATAAAATATAGGTTTCGGCGATGGCGTTTACGACCTTGGCCGCAACCTGCGGATCGGTATGTATAAAGCTGAGGTCTATCAGCCGTGTCTCTTTATAATAGCCCCGGGTTTCCTTCACAGGCTCAACCTTCAAGCCACCGAGAATCGCGCCGACGTATGGAGACAATCGTTTGGCTTCAACCAGATCAACTCCTGAACTGGCCGGGGCGACCGAAGTTCTGAGCTGCAATTCGTCTTTTGGTTTGGCGTTCGGGTCTTCCTTCTCATTGCCGCCAAAACCGATCATGCGCATCACGGTCTGCCAGGTAGATCTCTTCTGGGCCGTATTTCCCTTGAAAAAGTCGGGATTATGTTCAAGGTCAAGTGTCTTGACGACACGACGAAGCAGGCCTGGACTGGTGAGAATCTGAAGCTGCGTGTTGAAGTAAACCGGATCGTTGGTGGGACCGATGATGTAAGGCGTCTTGCCTACGAGCGCAGCGTTGTTTTCAAGATCAACCTGCACCCGCGCGCCGGCCTCGTAAATATCGGGTTTGCGCGCCACGTAGATCACCGAAAGCATAGTGATTAGCACGACGATGCTGATTACCAACCACAGACGCTTCCGCACGGCGCGCCAGTAGTCGAGAAGGTGAACGTCGGTTTCGGCGCTTGGATCTACACCGTAGTTGTATGAATGCGGAACTGCGGGCTCGATGGGTCGGTCAATCGCGCTGAGCTCCGGCTCCCTTTTGGCTAATTCACCAGACGGCTTCATTTTTCACCTTCGGTTAATGTCTAAACAAAAATCTGCGCCTATGGAATGACGCGCACTGGAAGCTGCGAAACTGATGGGGCAATGGTTCCCAGGAGGCTGCGCAAGAGACTCTTTCCGGCCGATGTCGGAACATCGATAATGTCATTCGGCAGAAGCGCGATATCTTCCGCTCGTTTCTTTTCAATTGCGGAGAGGTCAACCACCATCTCCTTTTTTGTCGCGCTGCCTGGTTCCTGTCTCACAATTCTGACTTTGTCTTTCTTGCTGTCTTGCTTTATACCGCCGGCCATGGCAATCGCACGAGACAGCGAAATCGGCTCCTTAAGAGGAATCGTTAGCGGGGTGAACACGTTTCCCACAACGTAAACCTGATCGGCTTCCGGAAGCGTCACGATATCGCCAGGCTCAACATATGGATTAGCTTTTGGATTACCCTCCAGCGTATCGCTCAGCTTGTAACTGGAAAAGGCCGTAGCAACGTCTTCCGAGGCAACGGCCGGATCGTGGCAAGGCAAGGCGGGCGGCGAGTGAACAATATTGATTGTTTGACCGGCCTTCGGCGACGGACCTTTGGCATAAGTAAGCAACTCGAGCAAACGAACGCGCCGTTGCAACTCAAAACGGCTTTGATCATTTACCGCGCCGATAACCGCCACCTGTTTTGAGTGGTATTCCTTGATGAATACATCCACCTGCGGGTTACGATAATATTTCATGTACCGAGTAGCAATGTCTCTTGCCAGTCCACCTTCAGTCTGGCAGGCTGCCTGAATCTCGGTTTCAATCAAGGGCATGCGAATCATTCCGTTTCCTTCTACGCGAACGGCATCACGCGAGAGATTGGGCCGATTGAATATGCGTATGTCGAGCACATCGCCTGGCCCGATTCGATAACGATCGTCGGGTTGGAGAGCGGCCGTTTTGGCGCTTGCGGGCGTGACAGTGCTGGCAGTCTTATCGACAGTCTCCTGTGCCGTCGGCGCTGGTTGCTGGGTGTAAACGAATTGCGCAGTGGCAAACCAAACCCCCAAAACCGCAAGCGAATAGATAATCAAACGTGGGCCGATGTGAGCTACAGCCAAGCTGCCTTTCGCTTCGTTCAGCCCGGGGCTATACGCTGGGGCCTGCTTAGCAGGCTCGTCGCATCTGATGTTCAACATATTTATGACTCCTGACTAACTCCCGATCTCAGTTTCCAGTTTCCCTTTTCACGGTTCACTTTCCTGATAGCCCGACCCGGCGAGACAATAATGCTTCACGCATGTGGTTGGGATGTGCCAGGTTTAAGACGGTATTGCTTACCAGGACCAACAACTCCTCGTGTTCTCGCTGAAACATCCCCGTCAAAGGTTTATCCTGGGTCTTCACAATGATGCCTTCTCTCATCCACTGCCAGAACTGTGTTTGAGTGGTCCAAAACTGCTTGCGATCGCGGCAAATCACAAGCGCTGTTTTCTTCTTTCGCTTCTTCTTCTTGTCTTTGTTTGTGCTCATCTCTTTTTTTACTCGTCGGACTGAATACACCGGTGCCATTGCATGTTCTTCCCGTTCCTATCGAGATCGAGAAGTGACCACACACCGTTACCCCGTGGGGAAGCCTCTCTTGCGAGGCAGCATCAGGTTGTCAAAGCATCTGCTGGGAGCGCGAGCATCCCGGGCTCGCCTGAACAGTCTGGAAGCCCGCACTCCAAGGTTCACAACAACAATCTCGATATCAATTCCGCTCGTCGCTTCACACCAAACTTGATGAAAACATGCCGCAAATGAAACTTTACGGTCTGCTCAGTCACCTGAAGGCGGTTGCCTATCTCCGCGTTGGTCAATCCTTCGACACAGCACAGGGCCACTTGGGCCTCACGCCTGCTAAGGTTCCTGTTCTCGACCACTCGATCTATTGCCCGCGCAAACGGGTGGTTCCCTTCCCGGCCCTCAATTCCTTTCGCGTATGATTTGATTCCCCTCTCATTGCGGCGCGCGATGATCTCTTCCGGCGTGTAAACGCGATAGGCAGCACCCGGTCCACGGCCGCCGTTGCCGTTGGACCTTGCCTCACGTTCGATACTTAACTTTACCACCAGGCCCTCAAGACCACGGCGAATCGTGCTCAAACTGCGAATCTCAGTGAGCGTCATCAGGCGGCGAGCCGTAAACTTTTGCGACTGGGTTCCCTTTTCAATGATGGCAGTAAACATCGCCCTGTAGAGTCGATGTTCAACGGGACTGTGGCTCAACGCCACCAGAGACATGGCCAATCCGTCCCTGGAATGTTCGCTCTTCTCGCCTAAAGGGTAGGTTTTTGATTCTGGCTTGGCGGCGATTTGGTTGTTCTGGGGAAACATTTATTGTTACGAAAGGGTATCGCGGCGGCATCTATAGAACTTCAATGCCAATTTTCGGAAGGGGCACAAACTGCATCTCTTGACGTAGGGCTGACAAGTCAAAAAGGTATTAATCGTAGGCTTACTGGTCTCCCGCATTCTCCTCGAGTCATCAAACAAAAGCTGGTAGTCCGGCTTCGGCCTTGGTTAAGCCCCGCTCGGGCAAGCTGCCAGAGCAGGCTAATTTCCTGAGTCCGTTAGCCTAATTCCATCGATAATTTCTGTCAAGCGGCCCAACGGACGGAGCAACGGAGCACTACCACAGTCAGGGTAGCCTCCTAATTTGATTTTACAGGTTTCGATTTTTTGCATCGACCATCTCGCACCACAGGTGGCCGATGGTTATGTGGGCCTCCTGGACTCTTGAGGTTCGCTCAGAAGGAACGACGACCGCCAGGTCGCAAAGCGATCTGAGGGGTTCCGCGGAGGCACCCGTCAGCGCGATGACCTTGCATCCCAGTGCTCTCGCCTTCTCCGCTGCCTTGATTACATTGGGAGACTTCCCACTTGTGCTAATAGCGATCAAAACGTCGCCTTCGCTTCCAAGCGCCTCAACCTGACGAGCAAAAACCTCATCGTAACCGTAGTCATTGCTGAGTGCAGTCAGGGCAGATGTATCAGTAGTCAAAGCAATT
>JBGPNE010000170.1:0-6249 GCA_041487335.1 Pyrinomonadaceae bacterium | reverse complement strand
GGCTGAACTAGATTGAATGTGGCCCGACTCTTCCTAATGACGACCCGGTCTTCAACTTTCAAAGGAAATCCGACCTGGCCATCCAGCGTTAAAGCAACGTCTTCCTGCTGAGTTTTCAAACGCAGCTCTATCACGGCGTCATCGGGGACCACTATGGGGCGATTCGAAAGCGTGAACGGGCAAATCGGCGTAATCACCACCGCATTCATTGAAGGAAAGATTACGGGCCCGCCTGCCGAGAGGTTATAGGCAGTCGAGCCTGTCGGCGTTGAAACGATCAGCCCATCCGCGCGAAATGAACTGACGAACTGTTGATTCAGATAAGCTTCGATTTCAATGATTCGCGCCAACGCGGATTTATTGATCACGACGTCGTTGAGCACGCGATTACGCGTCACGTGTTCATCACCGCGCAACAATTCAACCTCCAGCATCACGCGTTTGTCCAAACGGTAGTTGCCGGAGACAATCGACTCGAGTGCCACATACAATTCTTCAATGCGAAACTCCGCCAGATAACCTAACCCTCCGTAGTTAACTCCCAACACCGGCACCTCAGTATCGCCAATCATGCGAGCGGTGGCGATCATCGTTCCGTCGCCGCCGAGCACAAGCATCAGATCTACGCTTGCGGCAAGCTTCTCAAGTTCAACGGCTTCAACGGCGCAGCCGGTTTCGTGTTGGATGCGTTCTCGCTCCAGCTCTGGCCCGCCAACCAGTGTCATGCCCCGCTCATTCAGCCATTTGACCACTCCGCAGATTGTCTTCAGCGCATCGGGTTGATGCGGCTTAACGACTATGCCAACGCGCTTTGTTGAGGAGATAGTCATTCGTTTTGCCGGTTAAGAAAGCGCTCGCCTGAGAGTGCCAGCGCAACGATTCTATTCGGAGAGAAAGTTGCAGACGCTGAACGTGCCTGCTTGTTTTCGAGCAGACCGGATGATACGCGGGCGAGCTTTTTAGTGTCAACGAACGGCTAAAAGTGCGCTGACGCCGAACTTATGACCGGTGGGGTTGAGCAGAGGACACAAAGTCAATCAACAGTCTTCCTTTTGTGCCTTCGTTGCCCTTGTGGTTAGCGCTTCGGTTTTTCGTACAGAGCAAGGAATTCGATATTCCCATCCGCACCTCGAATCGGCGACTCAATAACCTTCCGAACCTGAAGTCCAAGTTCACTCGCAGACCGGTTGACTTGCTCAATGACGCGAGCATGTTTATCAGGGTCGCGAACGATCCCTCCGCTCCCGACTTCACCTCGCCCAACTTCAAACTGCGGTTTGATGAGCGTAATCAAACGACCCGTCTCGGTCAAAAGAGGAAGAATCGCAGGCATGACTCTGGTTGCGGAAATGAAAGAGACATCCATTACAATCAGCTCGAATTGCTGATCGAAGTCTTCCCGCCGCAGGTACCGCGCATTCACGCCTTCTCTCACTTCGACCCGGGGATCGATGCGCAGTCTCCAGTCTATTTGATTGTGACCGACATCGATGGCAATGATCCGGCGAGCACCGTGTTGCAATAAGCAGTCGGTGAAGCCACCGGTGGAAGCGCCTACATCGAGGCAAACCAGATTGTGAACGTCGGTTTCGAACTCGCGGAGCGCTGCTTCCAGCTTTAGACCGCCGCGGCCAACATAGCGGGAAGTTGCGTCGTCTCCGCCCTTGATGCGGATTATTGCATCGCCGGCAAAACCAGCGGCAGGTTTGTTTACGCGCTGCTCGTTAACCAGTACCACGCCTGCCATTACCATGGCCTGCGCCTTCGTGCGTGATTCAGCAAGGCCGCGGTCGACCAGCAGCTTATCTATTCGCTCGTGCGTCATTCGATTCACTTTGCCGCGGCAGGCGGTTATGTTGCTCTGCTCTTTGCGCGAAGAGAAACGGTTTCTTGCTCAGGCATGCCGCGAACCCTGAGCTATCGCGCGCGGCGTATCAGTGAGCCCGATCTCCGCAGCGCAGGAATGGCAGACCCAGACCAAAATAAGCGGCGCATCTGCCCAGAAAAACGGACTCACTTTACTGGCTACCTGCACTGCCGCATCCACCGGCAGGCGCTGTAGAGCCTGTACGTAGAAAACCCCATTGTAGAAAGCGCCCTCCGCGCCTTCATCCCGATGAATACACTCCCGCTCGCGCAACACCTGTTTATTCATAGAGATTTACCATTTCCTCGCGCAGCTTCACGCGAAACCCTAAGCCATCAAGGAAAACGCCGGGATAGTTCGTTATGTGAGAGTTCAATGGGGCCCAGCAAAAAAGACTACAACAAGCAGTGGGAAACATTTGATCGCCGTGTACGAGATGATGCCATTCGTTTCACAATCAGTCAACACTTCATTCCATTCATAATCCATTCAGAACAAGTCTGCCGTCTTGGAACCGCTACAGTCTTGGCGCACCTTCAAATATCTCTCCGATCCGCAGCAGATCATCAGAAGACTCGTCTCTATTCTTACGGCTTTTATGCACTGTCTCGCGCCTGCGGCGTCTCGCTTCGCTTCGTTCGCGACTCGCTTCTCGTCCGTCCCAGTCGAGATCGGGAACGTTATTCTGAACAGCTTCGCCTGTTGCGGATGACGCAGCCGCGCTCCTCGTGGAACGCGGCGTCTGGTTCTTTGCAGGTCTCGATTTGCGAAGACTATGTATGCCACTGGTTGGCTCTCCATTCTTCCTGGCTGACGCTGTTGGGTCAGATTCGATGGATGAGCCACCAGCCTCTAGAGACGATGAGGCAAGGTTAACCCGCTCGGGGGCAATCGAAGTCTGTTCTTTAGTTCCCGCAGACTGATTATCGTCTATGGTTACCTGATCGTCGGCCTGCTGCAGGTAACCGATGAGGATCGCAGTGAAGGCGCCAAATAAGAGAGAAATCATTATAGCCAACGCAAAGAACAGCCGACGCTTTGAACGCGCCTTCGCTTTGACATCCTTGAGCGGGACCACTGGCCGTGCTGAGAGCAACGTCGCCTCATCATCAAAATGGGGCTTCGACATTGGCTCGCTCAGCGGTTGAGATTTATTGGTCAATCTATCGGGGTCCCCAGCCGGGCAGCCCGGCTGGGGTGGTGCTATTTTCTGATTCCATTGTCCCATTAAGCTGTAGTTGCTAAAACGCCCAGTCATCAAATTGATGGGATAGGAGCAGCTTGAGTTGTCTGCAAAAGAGAGGCCACACAGTTGAGGCCTTGAGGCTGTCCCGTAATTCGTACTTGACCGGGCAATCCTCCGGTGCGCATTCCACGGAGGGCGACGATATCGTGCATTAAAGCAACGCGCCCGTCTATCGAGGACTAGCGCGGGTGCGATATCGTTTTTGATTTCGTTTAGAAAGCGAGCTTATCGTCCAACCTTCTGCCGTTTCGCGCGACGGTCATCCAAAACATCGATGCTTTCTTTGACGCGAGTATAAATACCATCCGCATCCAGACCATACTTAGCCAACAGCAACTTGGGATCGCCGTGAGTGATAAGACGATCGGGAACTCCCATTCGTACGACGCGTACTTTGTCCTGCAAACCGTTTGCTTCCAGCAGTTCCAGTACGGCAGAGCCGAAACCACCAGCCAAATAGGCCTCTTCGACTGTGACGATCAGACGTTTTGTGTGGGCAAGCGCGAGAAGAAGCTGAGCATCGAGCGGTTTGACGAAGCGCGCATTGACTACGCTTGTTTCGATTTTTTCCTTTGCCAGATGCTCTGCCGCTTGCAGTGATGGGTGAACCATCGATCCATAGGCGACAATCGCTATCTCCCCTGCGTCACGGAGTATCTCGCCCTTTCCAATCTCCAGGAGTTGAGGCTCGCGATCTATAGGCGCTCCGACGCCATTTCCGCGCGGGTAACGCATCGCTGCCGGACCGACGTGCTCAACCATGGTCAGCAACATGTCGCGCAGCTCACCTTCGTCTTTCGGCGCCATGAGGATGATATTTGGCACCGCGCGCAGATAAGCAATGTCAAGTAGACCGTGGTGGGTAGGTCCGTCACCCCCCGCAATGCCCCCTCGGTCCATACAAAACTTCACGTTCAGGTCCTGAATACAGACGTCGTGAACTAACTGATCAAAGGCGCGCTGCAGAAACGTGGAATAGATCGCACACACCGGCTTTAGACCCTCACAAGACATTCCAGCCGCGAACGTGACGCAATGCTGTTCCGCGATTCCCACATCGAAGGCGCGGTTGGGAAACTTCTCAAGAGCCGTGCAGATTCCGGTACCATCAGGCATGGCTGCAGTCAACGCAACAATCTTGGGATCTTTCGCCATCAGCTCACACAGCGTGTCGCCGAATACTTTGGTGTAGCTGGGAGCTTTAGCCGGCGATTTGAGGGCTTCACCGGTTTCCAGATCGAACGGGCCGGTCGCATGCCAGCGGTAGTAATCTTTCTCCGCTTGCGGGTAACCCTTACCTTTTGTCGTCAGCGCGTGAACGATTACTGGTCCATCCTTGATCTGTTGTGCCTCACGGAAAGCGGCGACGAGCGCGCGCGGGTTATGTCCATCCACGTAGCCGATGTACTTGAACCCAAGCTCGCTCACGAGTGCTCCCGGAAGAACAGCCGCAGCAATCGCGTCTTTCATGGTCTTCGCAGCGTGATGGAGGCGCTCGCCTACTGACGGAATCGCCAGCAGTGTTTCTTCAACTTCATCTTTGAAGCGGTGATAACCGTGCGCGCTACGGATGCGATTCAGGTAACCGGTTAGCGCTCCGACTGCCGGAGCAATCGACATTTCGTTGTCGTTGAGCACGACGATCAGGCGACTCTTAAGATGTCCCGCCTGATTGATTGCTTCCATTGCCATCCCGCCTGCCAGTGACGCATCGCCTATCAATGCGACAACGTGATAGTCCTCACCCTTTCTGTCGCGCGCGATCGCCATCCCGAGTGCGGCAGAAAGAGAGGTCGAAGCGTGGCCCGCGCCAAACGTGTCGTATTCCGATTCGTCGCGGCGCAGGAAGCCACTGATGCCGCCATACTGTTTTATGGTCGGTAACAGTTCGCGGCGGGCAGTAAGAATCTTGTGTGCGTAGGCTTGATGCCCAACATCCCAGACCAGACGGTCTCGCGGTGTGTCGAATGAGTAATGCAGGGCCACGGCAAGCTCCACCGCGCCCAGCGAGGCACCAGTGTGGCCGCCGACACGCGACATCGTTTCCAATATGTATTGACGGATCTCATCCGCCACAGGCTGCAGTTGATCCGCGGGCAGCCTTCGCAGGTCCGCAGGTGAACTAATATTTTCGAGGAGATTCATGGCAGCGGTATTGTAACGCGGTAGATCAGCTTTTGCTACTTCACAAAATTCATACGATTCATGCAAGAGTGCGACTTCGGATTTTGTATCGCCAGGGTTCTTAATACTCATAAAGTTCCCTTCTACTTTGCTTCACAAAGTACTCTGTACCACTAAAGCGCGGCTGCAGTCAAATCATTTCAGACCGATTTCGACTCCCATGCGTCTAAAGAGTCGAAAACAGGAAGCAAATCCTGAAGACCCCGGACGAAGATTCAAATCTATAAGCTGTCGCAAAAAAGGAGTACCAGAAAAGATGCTACGAAGAACTTTGCTAGTAATTTCGAGCCTGATCCTGGCGTTCAGCACAATTGCTCTCGCTCAACAACCGCAAACGCCGGCTCCGCCAGCAGCGGACACCACCGCCCGCCCAGACGGAATGGGGCGCAAGGATGGGCGCCGCCCCGGGATGAGGGATCACCGCCCAGATAGGTTTGGTTTGCCACGCGAGTTGAACTTGACCGAGGAACAGAGGCAGCAAAAGCGAGCGATCATTCAGCGCCATCTGGAAAGCACCACGGCTCAGCGCGAAGAGCTATCTAAGCTGCGCCAGAAAAGAATAGCGGGTACATTCACTGCTGAAGATGAAGCACGCGCGAAAGCTCTGCATCAGGAGCTCCAGGATTCGATGAAAGGAATTCGGGACGAAGTTAACGGCATCCTCACCCCTGAGCAACGCAGCAAACTCGAGCAGATTGAAACCAAGCGCAAAGCCAGGCATGAGGAAATGCAGAAGCGTAGAACGGAAAATCTAGAGAAGAATTCGCAGTGATCCAATTAGCTGTTCTCCGGAAAACCGCGGCCCGGCAATCGCTCAGACGCCGGGCCGTTTTTTGTTTCAATGATGCACACCGACTCAAGTATCTTTTTCGGCACCGACAAATTCAGCTAATCGAACTTGTAATTCATCGCGCGTGTTGCGGAAGCGCGCCCGTCGGATTTAGTCATTAGC
>JBGPNE010000169.1:0-6255 GCA_041487335.1 Pyrinomonadaceae bacterium | reverse complement strand
TCTCAGGAATCTCTCACGGATCGCCCGCAACGCGGGCAGACTAAGCACAACGTCGCCCAACTGGCCGAAGTCGATAACAAGGATGTTGCGTGGATCAAAACTCACGTAATTAAGATTTATCTTAACGGCTCTTATAACTCACGCAAATCGCGTCCGGTCATCTCCGTTGGCTGGTCGACGCCGAGCAGACCGAGAATAGTTGGCGCGACGTCTTCGAGTGCACCGCCTTCGCGCAGTTTAAGGCCGCGAGAGTCCTCGTCAATCAGATGCAATGGCACGGGATTCGTGGTGTGTGCAGTGTGGGGCTGGCCAGTTTTGGGATCTACCATCTGTTCAGCGTTGCCGTGATCGGAGGTGATAACCGTTATGCCGCGCGCCTGTCTAATGCCTTTTGTGATCCAACCAAGGCAGGTGTCAACATACTGGCAAGCTTCGATGGTCTTATCGAGCTTGCCTGTGTGGCCCACCATATCCGGATTGGCAAAGTTAATAATGAACACGTCAGTCTCCCCTGCTTCGATGCCGCGCAGGATTTTGTCAGTAACCTTGAATGCCGACATCTCGGGTTGGAGGTCATACGTGGCGATTTTCGGAGATGGCACCAGCAGACGGAGCTCGCAAGGATATTCCCTTTCAACGCCGCCATTGAAGAAATAGGTGACATGCGCATACTTCTCCGTCTCGGCCAAACGATAGTTGCGCACGCAGATCTCGCCCCAAACCTCCGCCAGCACGTTCTTGTGTTTCTTGGGCGGAAAGGCGACGGCGACTGGAAAGGTCACGTCATAAACTGAGAAACAGACGAAATCGAGCTGGGGCCGACCGGGTACGGGAAATTCTGAGAAGTCGGGCACAGCGAGAGCGCGCGTCAGCTGACGTGCCCGGTCAGGGCGAAAGTTGAAGAAAATAACCGCATCGCCATCCTGAATTGTGGGGACGGACTGGCCACGGTCAGCGACGACCACGATGGGCTCTACGAACTCGTCAGTTACGCCCCGTTCGTAGGAGTTCTTGATTGCCTGAACAGGATCAGTGGCGCGCTCGCCCTCGGCGTGAACCAGCAA
The DNA here is from genome assembly GCA_041487335.1 of Pyrinomonadaceae bacterium. GTDB lineage: Bacteria > Acidobacteriota > Blastocatellia > Pyrinomonadales > Pyrinomonadaceae > PSRF01. Next base: position 5,191 of record JBGPNE010000169.1, on the reverse strand, counting down.
GTCATAAGCGCGCTTCGTTCGCTCCCAACGTTTGTCACGATCCATCGCGTAGTAACGGCCGATAAGTGACGCTATCTGGCCACAGCCGATTTCGGCACTCTTTCTTTCGAGCGCGGCAACGTAATCAGCGGCGGAAGAAGGCGGCGTGTCGCGGCCATCAAGGAAGCAGTGCACAAAGACGCGCTGGAGACCGCGGGCTTTGGCCATGCGAAGAAGTACGTAGAGATGCTCCTGGGAGGAATGAACCTGTCCATCGGAGACGAGGCCCATTAGGTGGAGCGCGCGGTCGCGCGACTTGGCGCCATCCATCGCATGGACTATCACTTCGTTCTTGTAGAATTCGCCGGTTTCGATGGCGTAGTCGATGCGTGACACATCCATGAGGATCACGCGGCCAGATCCAATGTTCAAATGGCCCACTTCCGAATTGCCCATGATTCCAGCAGGTAAACCAACTCGCGTACCGGAAGCATCGAGCAAAGTGTGGGGATATTTTTCCGTGAGCTCGTCGTAATAAGGAGTTGCGGCTAAAGCGATCGCATTTCCTTCACGCATTGAGGAGTAGCCCCAGCCATCGATGATGATTAGGGCAATCGGCCCTCGTTTGTTGGTCAATCATTTTCTCCCGAAGGATCGTGTTGGATCAAACTTTTTCCATCCATCGGCCAGGATCCTTCAACTCAGTGAAACCGAATCGACGATAAAGTTCTTGTGCATCTTTCGTGGCCAGAACCCACCGGCGAAATCCCTGCAGCTCAGGGTGCGACACAATTACTTCTATCAGCCACGTAGCCAGGCCCTGTCCTCGATGTTCATCGAGAATGAAGACGTCTGCAAGCCAGGCGAAGGTGGCGTAATCTGTGACCACGCGTGCAAAGCCGATCTGCAGATCGTCTTTGTAAAGACCGAAGTTGAGTGAGTTCTCCAGGGAACGCATAACAATTTCGAAGCTGCGGCCTTTGGCCCAATACGAAGTGTTCGAGAGAAAGTCGTGGATGAGTTTGACGTTGAGTCGATCTTTATCTGAGCTAATCGAATATACGCCTCGGTGCCATTCTTGAGCCATTGTTCGTTGCATTTTCGGCAAAAGAAGGTCGCGCAAAGGGCAAGGCACAAGCTGCAACAAATACTTATCGTCTCGCTGCGCGCGCTTTCTTCATACGACTATTTGCAGGCTGCATCGCTGGCACAATCTGGTAAAAGGCTTCGCGGCCAGGGAATCGCGCAGCCCCGCGTAGATCCTCTTCGATACGCAAAAGTTGGTTGTACTTTGCAACCCTGTCTGTTCGCGACAAGGAGCCGGTCTTAATCTGTCCAGCATTCGTCCCGACCGCTAAGTCTGCAATAAATGGATCCTCAGTTTCTCCTGAACGATGAGAGATTACGACCGTTCGGCGGTTCGTCTTAGCCAGCTCAATACAGTCGAGTGTTTCAGTAAGGGTGCCGATCTGATTCACTTTGATCAGAATCGAGTTTGCCACTCCGCGCTCTATCCCCTTAAGCAGAAACGCAGTATTCGTGACGAACAGATCATCGCCGACAAGTTGCACGCGCTGGCCCAGTTCGTCTGTCAGAGTTTTCCAGCCATTCCAATCGTTCTCAGCCATGCCGTCTTCAATCGAGATAATCGGATACTGTTCACTCCAGGTCTTCCAAAACGCAACCATTTGATCGGGCGATAGTTTTCGTTTGTCGCTCTTCTTGAACACATACGATTTGCCATCGTAAAACTCGCTCGCGGCCGGATCGAGGGCCAGTAAACAATCCGCTCCCGCGGAATATCCCGCTTGAGAGATCGCCTCCAGAATCGTCTCGATAGCTTCCGAATTCGAACGAAGATTTGGTGCGAAGCCCCCCTCATCGCCGACGCTTGTTGCGTAGCCTTTCTTTTTCAGAACAGACTTGAGCACATGAAAGATCTCTGCGCCGATTCGCAGGGCCTCGCGAAAGGTCTCGGCGCCAACCGGCACGATCATGAATTCTTGAAAATCCACATTGTTGTCCGCATGGGCGCCTCCGTTGATGATGTTCATCATGGGAACGGGGAGAGTGCGAGCATTTGGCCCGCCGAGATACTTGTAGAGCGGAAGCTCAAGATAAGCAGCAGCCGCGCGCGCAGTCGCCAGCGAAACGGCGAGCAGGGCATTTGCTCCGAGCTTCGATTTTGTCGGTGTGCCATCCAGATCGATCAGGGCCTTGTCGATCTCAGCTTGATCGAGAGCGTCCATACTCTCTAGCTTCGGCGCGATGATATGTTGGACGTTACGAACAGCCTTCAAAACACCCTTACCGCCATAGCGCTTCTTTTCGCCATCGCGAAGCTCCACTGCCTCGTGCTCGCCAGTCGATGCGCCAGAAGGTACGGCAGCCCGTCCAACCTCACCACCAACGAGTGTTACTTCCGCTTCGACTGTTGGGTTCCCTCGCGAATCCAGAATTTCCCGCGCTTGGACATGTTCAATCCAACTCATTGCAATTTCGCTCCTGCCAACAAAATAAGGACGCAATTCATTGAGGGCACGATGGCGGGCCAGGCGGCAGACTCGTGATGCCCACGCTTCCAAGGTCGAGCAACTTTATCATCGTAAAGGGTGCAATCGAAGTTGCGGTAGTGAACTAGAAGCCGTTATCCCGCGGCTCGAGCTTCATCAGCAGCCTCTTGAACTTCGGTAGGCTCTGCATCTTCAGGCAGATCGAGTCGAACACGCATAACACGACGCCGCTCGACCCGTTCCACTTGAAACAAAAGGCCGTTGTGCCGTACGACCTCTCCCGGCTTCAACATGTGACCTGCCGCCGTCATCAAAAAACCGCCAATAGTAGTGTATGTTTCTGATTCAGGGACAGAGAGTTTTAGCCGGCGATTTAGATCGCGAACAGCGAGGCCGCCGGCAAGTAGGTATTTGCGCTCTCCAGCAGGTATGATCTGCTCGTTGACCTCCTCATCATGTTCATCCGAAATGTCGCCGACAATCTCTTCCAACAGATCTTCAAGAGTGATAATGCCTTCGAGTCCGCCGTGTTCATCGACGACGAAGCCGAAGTGAGCCTTGGCTTTTTGCATTTGGCGCAGAACGTATTCTAAACGCGCAGTGTCAACTACATAAAGCGGTGGCTGGAGTACATCCTCGAGACGGAAGTCTTCGGGATGCAATAGATGGGGCATCACATCCTTGCTGTGAATAAAGCCGATTACATCATCAAGCGACCCACGGTAGACGGGCAGACGTGAATAGCGATACTGATCGAAGGCTTTTGTGATCTGCTCGAGTGAGCAATCGCTCGGGATAGCCGCCATTTCCGTGCGAGGCACCATTGCCTCCCGGACTACTGTATCTGAAAACTCAAAAACTCTGTGAATCAGCCGTCGCTCCTCAGCACGCAATTGTCCACTCTCGCGCGCGACATCGACCAGCTGCCGCAACTCTGTTTCCGTATAGACCGAAGCATGATCGAGCGTTGACTTGAGTCCCAGCAGACGGCCGAGCGCTGTACCCGCTGAGTTAAAAGTCCAGAGCAGCGGTCGAAAAATCTTCGCAAAGATCTCCAGGGGGCGTGAGCAGAAGAGCGCTACCGTTTCGGCACGTTCCAGTGCGACCATCTTGGGCATCAATTCGCCCAGCACAATGTGCATAAAGCTGATTGCTGAGAATGCGACCACGATAGCCATCAGGTGGGCGACGTATCCGGCGCGTCCTCCAGCAGCGATGGTCGAAGCAATTGGCTCAAGAAACGAAGCGACGGTTGGCTCGCCAATCCATCCCAGGGCGAGCGAGGCAAGCGTAATACCGAGTTGCACCGCGGAGATAAAGAGAGTCGGGTTGTCAAGCAAGCGAAGCGCCGAGCGTGCATTTTTGCTTCCAGCGGCAACGCGCGCCTCCAGTTTTGTACGTCGGACCGAAACCAGCGCAAACTCCGATGACACGAAGAACGCATTCGTTGCAACCAGCACCGCCACTGCAAGCACCTTCAGGAGGGCGATCATAGGAACACCCCGCCCGATAGAGTTTCACTTCGAAAAACGGCGGCGAGATAACTGGCAGGTTCGTCCATGATGTAACTGGGAGGAAGCGATTCAGCGCAAATTATATCACGCGCGGCAGACGGGCATGCGAGTACCCTGTCGACGAAGCCCTGGAGAGGCGCTGAAAATCGATTGATTCGTTGATTTTTAGAGTTGCTTCGCTGATCTGAAAGATTGCTGGATCAATGACCGGCTGCGGCTCCCGCTGCACGCACCCGAAGCGGACGGCGATCGTGTTTCGAGCAGGCCCGACCGAGAGCCTGTGCTACGCGTGGCTCGATATTGCACTCAGGCTGACGACAAACCGCAGCCAGCTCCGAAACTACAAGGTAACGCGCGCGTTCAAGCATCCGTTGCTCGCGGAAAGAGAGTGGCTTGATATGACTTAGATACGTCAGATGCTTTAGCACGTCAGCCGCTTCGAAGATGTCGCCGGTGCGCATCTTCTCCGAGAAATCTTTAAAACGATCTTTCCAATCATGAGCGGGGGCTGAGAAATCATCTGCCAAAGCCTTGAAGAGCATTTCACATTCACCCGATGATATTGGAGCACGAAGGCCAACTTCCGATGCATTCGAAACCGGGACTAAAACCAAAGAGTTGTTAGCAGCAAGACGAAGCGTATAAAAAGGAAGTGAGGTAGTGCCTATTTGCTTCTGTTCGATCTGCTCGATGGTCCCGATCCCGTGATTTGGATATACGACTTTCTGGCCGACTTTAAACCCCACACAGCACCTCCATCGATTCAAAAATCAGACTGCGCCGCACGCGCGGGTCTGGGGGAAACCCTTGGGCGACGCAGCACGCGTCGGGCCCCAAATTTGGTAAGTGTTTGAAGTCTAACAAGCGGTCTTGTAAAGCGCAAGCTTTCCAACCGAGCGCTGCGTTAAGTGGAAAATTGGAGCAAACTCTAAGGTTTTCAACTTGACTTTTCCTTTTTGTATAGGCTTCGATCAAAGTCTGATCGACAAACTATTTCACAGCAAGCTTGCGAGACCAGAAAGATAATAACTGAATCCTCAGAGCATTGTCTCGCAAAATTGGATAGACACGGCGATTAATTCGATTTAGTTGTCAGCTTAACGTTGCCCTGCTAGGATCGAAATTGAATTAGCTTGTAAATTCGGTTTACCCGCACAAGCAAGTTCAGTCTATTATCTCTTGAGG
>JBGPNE010000168.1:0-6255 GCA_041487335.1 Pyrinomonadaceae bacterium | reverse complement strand
CGCGAGGGCAGCAAGGATGAGGCGTCCCCCGCATCTCGGTGTCCCCCACGTCTCCGCGTCTCCCCGTCCCCCCGTCCCTTCTCTAGGGTAGCCTCACTTTTGCCACTTCTTCCTCCGGCGAGTCGTGTTGGGGCGCAACTCCGACGCCGTGCTCAAAAGAGAGCGCACCCCCTAACCAGCCGGAAATGGAGATCAGGATCACACCGAAGAACGACAGCAGGAAAGGAATCCTCATGTGGTAGTTGGCCCAGTGTGCTCCCCCTCTCATTCGGAAGTAGAGACTGATCGCAAAGACGACCAGGGCGATAATGTTCAAACGCGCGTGCCAGTTAGCGATGCGGTTTACTTCTTTGTCCTTAATACTCAGCCAGTCGATGATGCCGGGCACGGCGGCAGCAATGGCTCCCAGGCAACCGGCAGCAATCATAAACTTGGAGATCAAAAGCAGACTGGTGTTGCGCTTGAAATAGAAAACAACATCAGCAGCAAAGGAGGTAGACCACAAAGCGATAGGAAACGGAATCAGCATCGGATGAACGGGATGGCCCCCGATACTAGCCTGACTTGCCATATGAGACGCTCCTTTCGGGTGAACAAAGTTTGATCCAAACGAGCAGGAACTATCCGCGGGCCAGAATCGGCTCAGGCACGAAACACGTTGGCCCTTTAAGCTTCGCCGCAATTCTCCTAGCGACTAGACCCACTCGTCAAGATAAATCATGGCCCACTAAATAATCAGAGACGCGCATTGTGACCAAAAGGCCGGGCTTTATGCATCCGTTTGCGTGAGAGCTGGCGACTGGGTTTCAGCGAGCGCACGCTGCCTCGCGAAATGCTCGACAATCTCCTGCGCGGTCTTGTTTCCAACGAAGGGAGCCAACTCTGACACACCTGCTGAAGCAACTCTGTGGATCGATCCAAAATGCCTCAAGAGACGGCCCTTCCGCTTCTCGCCCACTCCAGGAATCGCTGTCAGCTCGGAAGTAAAGTCGCGCAACTCGCGACGTTTCCGATGATAGGTAACCGCAAAGCGATGTGTTTCGTCGCGAATCATCTGCAGCAGACGAAGAATGAGCGAGTGAGAATCGAGATAGATCGGTTCATGTTCGCGGCCTTTAACGAGCAGATACGCAACCTCATTGTGACGCAACGGTGGTTTGACTACTCCCACCATCGGCACTGCTTCCAGATCAAGTTCGCGCATCGCATCCGCAGCCGCATTGAGCTGACCCTTGCCTCCGTCGATCATGATCAAATCTGGTAATGGTTTTCCTTCGTCAAGTAGTCGGCGGTAGCGACGAAAAACAGCTTCACGCATCGATGCAAAGTCGTTGGCCCCTGCGACAGTTCTGATCCGAAACTTGCGATATTCAGAACGATTCATCTTGCCGTTTTGACACATGACCATTCCCGCAACATTCTCAGCTCCTTGAATGTGGGAGATGTCAAACGACTCGATGCGGGCAGGGAAGCGTGGCAACTCCAGCGTCTCTTGCAACTCTTCGAGTACGAGCTTCATGTCTGGCTTGAGCACGCGAAAGCGCTGCTCAAACGCAAGCTTCGCGTTTTTCTCACCCAGATCGATCAGATCACGCTTTTCACCACGCTGCGGATCGAAAATTCTCACGCGCCGGCCTTTGCGTTCGCTCAGTGCTTTTTCCAGCAACTCGCGATCGTGGAAATCTACGGGCACATGGATCTCTTTTGGCACGTAGTCCGTCGAATAGTACTGTGCCAGCACTTCACTTAGAAAAAAGGCTGGGTCGAACTCGTCCACGACCAGGTCCTCCCAGAAGAACTCCCGCCGACCAACGATGTGCCCTTCACGCATGGTAAAGAGTTGTAGCGCCAGGCGCGGACCTTCGCGATAGTAGGCAAAGATGTCGACGTCGCGCTCTGGCGAGGTTGCCATCTTCTGTTGTTCAGAAAGCTTAATCACCGTCTTGCGGAGGTCGCGATACTTCGCCGCCATTTCGTAGCGCATATCTTCGGAAGCCTGGGCCATGCGCTCTTCGAGAGTATCGGCCAGCTCTTTATTCCGGCCTTCCAACAACAGTCGCACATCGCGCACGGCCTCCTGATATTGTGCTGGCGTACACAAACCCTTGACGCATGGCCCAAGGCAGCGTTTGATGTGATATTCAAGACATGGACGCGGCGCCTTTCCGTCGATCTCGATATCGCAGGTTCTGAGTTGAAAAGTTCGATTGATTAGATCGATGGTCTTGCGCGCGAGGCTCGCTGGCAGAAATGGGCCAAAATAGAGCGCTCCATCACGTTGGATTCGCCTGGTGATAACCACCTTCGGAAAGGGCTCGTTGACTGTAAGTTTCAGATGCGGATACGACTTGTCGTCCTTCAGATTGACGTTGTATCGGGGCTTATGTTTCTTGGTCAGCGTCGCTTCGAGAATTAAGGCCTCGACTTCATTGTCAGTGACTATAAACTCAACGTCCGCGATCTGTTTTACGAGCGCGTCGGTCTTGCGATCGAAGGGTCGAGCCTGAAAATACGAGCGCACGCGGCTGCGCAGGTTCTTTGCCTTGCCGATATAGATAGTCTTGCCAGCGCGATCTTTGTAAAGATAAACGCCGGCCGAGACTGGAATCTCCTGGAGTTTTTCGTCTAAGGTCACTGCTCTTCCACCCCCAGCAGGTATGGCACCCCAGCCGAGATGCTCGGCCGGGGACCCCGCGCAGGGCTGCCCCGCTGGGGACCCCGGTATGCAAATGCTTTAGAATACTGGGGGGATTTGCTCAGAGCATATTAGCTTAGAAGAGTTAACTGAGACCACACCTCGCACTTTGTAATAAGATTGCGCCTTTCGGTCTTTCCCTGGAGCTTTGGCGAGAAAGGTCTCTCGCGCAAAGAGGAGAAGAGGCACTTTCCCTTGCGATTTCCATTTCAATTACCCGAAAACAGAAGGTTTGACGCGGTGGGTTTTGGGCTGAATGCTGTCGATCATCTGGTCGTCGTGGCTGAGTATCCGGCATTCGACAGTAAAGTACGTCTGCTGGAACACAAACAGTCTCCCGGAGGTCAAACAGCAACGGCGATGGTCGCCCTGAAACGCCTGGGCTTGAAGACAGCTTATGCGGGACGCTTCGGCTCGGATGCCGCAGGACAGTTCGGCTTCGCCTCAGTCAAGGACGAAGGCGTGGACACCGAGTTTGCTGAAGTGGTCGAAGGCGCGCGTAACCAGATGGCTTTCATCATCATCGATGCTCGCAACGGCGAGCGCACGATCATCTGGGATCGAGATGAACGATTAGCTTACGGAGCGGATGAAGCGCCGGTGGCTTTGGTTGCGCGTGGACGTGTGTTGCACCTGGACGCTCACGATCCGCCGGCATGTGCTCGGATGGCCAATGCAGCGCGCGCTGCTGGTACCCTTGTTTCAGCCGATATCGACAACATCTACGAGGGCCTGCCCGAATTGCTGCCACTGATCGATATTCTGATCACCTCCAAAAGCTTCCCGCACAAACTCACGGGCATTAGCGATGAACGCACTTCGCTGGTCGAACTTAAAGCTCGTTACGGTTGCGCGGTGGTGGGAGTGACTGTGGGGACACGCGGTGCGCTGATCTATTGCAATGGTCACTTCTTCGAATCGCCTGCTTACGAAGTTCCCGAAGGCTGTCGTGACACAACTGGCGCCGGCGACGCATTTCACGCCGGGTTTCTCTACGGACTATTGAGGGGAGAGGACGTTGAAACGGCATTGAAGCTTGCGAATGCCACGGCCGCTCTCAAGTGTCGCGATCTGGGAGCACGTGCGGCATTGCCGTCGAGAACTGAGCTGGAAGAATTCACCAAGGTGGCGAAAACGCTTTGACGAAGAACCTTACCAGAGGCGATGTCTCTTGCGTGGAGCTCAACTTACTGCGCACCCAGCTTCTTTAACATATCAACGGCGTTCGTATTCTGCGGATTCAGCTCCAGTGATTTCTTGTAGTTCTTGATAGCCAACTCGCGATCGCCGTTGTTCATGTATGCTTCGCCCAGGCTGTCGTAGGTGTTGAAGCCCCGCGGGTAGACCTCGACATTAAGCTTGAAGATCTCGATTGCTTCTTTGACTTTTTTCCCTCCGAGCAGGGCGTAGCCCAACGTATTAAGCTCAGGTTCGCCAAAGTCATAAGCATCGAGCTGGTTCTGCCTCAAGCCGCGATACTGTTTGACGGCTGCTTCGATCCCCTCCGCGTCTACCGTGCGTCGAATCACCTGGGCTATCGACATCTTCCGTACATTCTTGAACCAGTCGATTGTTCTTCTCAGCCGGTCCTCGGCATTACGGTTCACCGCGTGATCATCCCGCGCATAGATGATCAGCTCATAGAGGTTTCCAGCCTCCTGCATCTTCTGCGCCAACGCCATCGCCTCCGTCGGTTGCACTGCCAAATCGGCGCCTCCCTGTAAGATAAGCAGAGGGACGCTTATTTTATCGGCCCAGAGCACCGCAGATCTATTGCGCGCATGTTCTTCCTTGCGCGCTTCGAAATCCGGCCAGATCCCTTTCACAAAATTTATGAAACCCGGGTCCTGCAGCCGTTTTACGTAGTCGGTTGGGGCGCCAACCACCACCGCAGCTTTGATTGGCGCCCCACGCTTGATCGCCTGCAGTGTCATCAATGCTCCGCGAGACAGCCCCCACATAAAAATGCGATCCATGTCGACATACCCGAGCGACTTCGCCAGAGGGAAAAGATTCATTACGTCGTCTGTGTCAGCGCCGGCGACTTCATCATTGCCTTCACTGCTATCGATACCCCGATACTGAGAAGCGAGAACGACGAACCCCTCGGAAGCCAGGCGATACATGTCATAGATATCATTGAAATTCTCAACTCCGATCTTCGACCCTTCTTCCACCATACCGTGATTCCAGACGACTGCTGGAAGATTCTTGCCGCCGGTGTTCTTTGGTTTGTAAACGAAACCTGAGATTCTCAAGCCATCGCTGAAGTATTTAATCTTCACCAGTTCCAAATCAGGCGAGTTTCTGATTTTTTCCACCAACGCTTTGGAATAGATGGTCTTAAAACGCTCGGGAATCTGGTCGAAGGCAGGAAGTGGAAACGACACTTGCTCGATGATCCTGCCGTCGGTGTTCGTGTTATTGGTCTGCGCCGCCTCATGACTGAAGAACAGAAGCGGGGTAAGAAGTGTCAGAAGCACGCGAAGAGCTCTCATCAAAGTCTCCTGGGGAATTTACCTCAGCCTTCACGCTGTCTGCGCCGCAGTCTCCAGCAGATGCTTGCGGAATAGCGACAACACCCTCCGCCATGCATCAGCCGCCGCCGTCGCATTGTAGACGTCGGGTCGCGTGTCGTTGAAGAAGGCATGATCGGCATCATAGCTCACGACTTCGACAGGTAGATTACTTTTACGCGCAGCTTCTTTTAGGACAGCGACTTTTTCAGGCGTGATCCAGGCATCGCGCGTACCCGCAAAGAAGAGCGTTGGCACTTTTAGCTTCGCGAGAACATTCTCTTCTGGAATGTCTCCGTAGAAAGGCGCGGCAGCAGCAAGCTCGCTGATCTCACAGGCCGCGCGCAAGGCAAACGTGCCTCCCATGCAGTAACCAGTGATACCGATCTTTTGCACTCTATAGATGCGCCTGGTCTCAACGATTGCTTGCCTGATCGAGTCCATGCCTTCCGCGGTGTCGAGATCATGCATTAGTTTTGCGGCTTCCTGCTGATCCTTCGCGACCCTTCCGTGATATAGATCCGGAGCAACGCACAGGTATCCTTCGTTGGCGTAGCGGCTCGCAATGTCGCGAATGTGATCATTGATTCCCCACCATTCCTGGATCAGGATGACGGCGGCAGCAGGGTCAGTATCAGGCCGGGCAACAAAGGCTGTGGTTGCGCCGCGTGGTGTGTTCAGATTTAGAGTCTCAGTTTTCATGGTACTGCTTGACCTCCAAAGAGAGTTGTGTCGGGAAGCATTTCGCTCGTTCTAAAGATGGCGATTATATGGCATTCGCGCCAGGGACGAAATGAGGGGCGAAGAGAAGACACCCAATGCGGAAAGGTGAGCGGTAGAAACGGTGTGAAAACTCAATTTTTGAATGCCGATGAAACTCGGGGTAAACGTTACCACTCACTCAAACAACTCTCAAGTAATGAAGGCGGACCCTGTCCCCGCTTCAACGTGAAAAACCAGCTCGGGATCATTCCAATAATTCATGCTTGCTAACTCTTCATCTCCTTTTTTCAAAGCTGTACCACCCCATCTCTTTCATCGCCT
>JBGPNE010000167.1:0-6266 GCA_041487335.1 Pyrinomonadaceae bacterium | reverse complement strand
CCCCACCGCGTAATGTCCGATGAACAAGAGTTAAGTCTCCTGCCAGGTATCGCAGAATTCCTGTAATTGTTTCCCGTCGTATGAAGCGCTCTCATGCATTTTCAGCATCCGTGCTTATAGCACACGAACGGGGAAATTGAGCATTCTTTGCACCGTACATCCGCAGATCGGGAAAATTTGTAAAAATTTGCTCATCTGGTAAAGTACTCACACTTTGCAAGACGACAATTCAAGTCAAGTGGGATTAGGGGCCGCGTGTGCCCGCGGTGGTATCTGGGGTGGTCCTGGTGCGGTTGTAGTCTGCCGCCAGTCGTTTTACGTGTAGCTGTCTCCGGCTGCGCATTGATTCCTGAATTTCGCAATCAAGGATTAGCAAAGCTGCGGCGATGCCACAGATTTTCCATCACAGCACCAACGCACTAGCAAAGCTAAGTATTTTTGGCGCCATCTTCATCCTTCTCGCCGCGCTTTGGGTAACCGCGGAAATCAACCGCTCATCGTGGAACACAGGACAGTGGGTCGAGCGCCAGCAACCAATCCAGTTTAGTCATAAGCATCACGTCGGAGACGACGGGATTGATTGCCGCTATTGCCACACCTCTGTGGAGACCGCGGCCTCGGCAGGTATCCCCTCAACAAACACGTGCATGAATTGCCATAAGCAGATCTGGGCGGATAGTCCGTATCTCGAACCGGTGCGGGCGAGCTTCCGCACGGGAAAGCCTATCGAATGGATTAGAGTGCACGATCTGCCTGACTACGCATATTTCAATCACAGCATTCACGTGAATAAGGGTGTGGGCTGCTCAACGTGCCATGGACGCGTCGATCAGATGCCCATCGCTAACCAGGCTTCAACGTTACAAATGGAATGGTGCCTTGGCTGCCACCGCAACCCGGAGAGATTTGTTAGACCGATGGCAAAGGTCTTTGACATGGAGTGGCGGTCCGAGAACAAAACCAGGGAGGAGATTGCGGAAGGGAACGCCCTGGTAGGTGCCTATCACATTCAAAAACCGAACTTGTTGACTAGTTGTTCGACGTGTCACCGCTGACACTGGAACGCGGGCGGTGCGGGATCCCCAGCGGGCAACCCTGCTGGGCTGTTATATCGCCCACATGGGACGCGAAGGGCGAGCGGAGCAAGTTGAAATGCCGACTGAAGACAGACATATTAATTTCGCCCTGATGCGGCAGTATGTACTCGATCAGCAGGACTCGCAGGGTAACGGGGACATTGGGTCTGCGCGTTCTGGGAAAGCGCATCCTGGCAAAGAATACTGGCGTAGTCTTGAGGAACTAGCCGACTCGCCCGCGTTTCGCGAATTTGTGCAACGTGAATATCCGCAACACGCGGAAGAGTGGGACGATCCGATCGAGCGGCGCACATTTTTGAAGTTGATGGGCGCCTCGCTCGCCCTTGCCGGCCTGAGCGGTTGCGTCTATCAACCTCCGGAGAAGATCGTTCCTTACGTCAAGCAACCGGAAGAGGAAGTGCCAGGCAAGGCGCTATACTTTGCGACGGCTTCGACACTAGGCGGAATTGCGACGCCTCTGCTGGCAAAGAGTACCGAAGGACGGCCCACCAAGCTCGAAGGAAATCCGGATCATCCAAACAGCCGCAATGGTGATTCGAACGAGTTAGGTTCCAGCGCCACGGACATCTTTTCCCAGGCGTCGGTGTTGACACTCTACGATCCGGACCGATCTCAGACCGCGCTCTATCGTGATGAAAGCCGGCCGTGGTCCACATTCGTGGGTGAGATTCGCACTGCTCTTGACGAACAGCGGTCCAGCCAAGGCGCGGGATTGCGATTTCTAACGGAGACGATTACCTCACCTACGCTGGCGGCGCAGTTGAAAGGAATTCTTACAGAGTTTCCGCAGGCCAGGTGGCATCAGTATGAACCTGCCAACAACGACAACGCCCGCGCCGGCGCGGTCATAGCCTTCGGCCAGCCAGTAAACACAATCTACAATTTCGACAAAGCAGATCGAATTCTGTCACTCGATGCTGATTTCCTTTCCTGCCAGCCCGGGATGCTCAAGTATGCGCGCGACTTTGCTGCCCACCGACGAATAACCGAAGGCAAGAAGGAAATGAGCCGGCTCTACGTAGTGGAGAGTACACCGACGACGACAGGAGCGAGCGCGGATCATCACTGGTCGGTTCGTCCAAGTGAGCTGGAGAAGATAGCGCGCACACTCGCAGCGATAAGCTTGCCTATTGAAGCTGCATATAAATTACATCTGGCAGAACCGCTTCTTGGCCATGAAGGGTCATTTGCCACGAACCCACCAAATTTTGACCGCTCCCAACCGGTGGCGAAGTGGATTGAAACAGTTAGTCAGGATCTACAACGACACAAAGGCTCAAGCATCGTCATTGCCGGCAGAGAAGCACCGCCCATCGTCCATGCGCTAGCGCATGCGATCAACGATGCGCTAAGTAATGTTGGAAAAACAGTTTTCTACACCGATCCGATCGAAGCGAATTCAGTCGATCAAACAGCATCGCTGCGCGACCTCGTGCAAGACATCGATGCTGGTCGCGTGGAACTTTTGGTGATGCTCGGCGGCAATCCGGTCTACAACACCCCTGCCGATCTGAAACTAGATCAAAAGCGAATGTCGCAGGTGAAATTCAGGGTTCACTTAAGTCTCTACCGGGACGAAACCTCGGAGCTTTGTCACTGGCATGTTCCCGAGACACATTATCTCGAAGCCTGGAGCGACACACGCTCGTACGATGGTACCGTAACCATCGTCCAGCCACTGATTGAACCTCTCTATCAAAACAAGAGTGCTCATGAGCTGCTGGCTGTCTTTTCACCACAATACGATCGCAAGCCTTACGACATCATTCGTGATTACTGGCAGGGCGCAGGGAGGCAGGGGGCGGGCGGCAGTCAGCAGGCGGCAGGAGCCGGGGAACAGACGACAGGAGGCGGTAGGCAGACGGCAGGCGCCGCAGGACAGGCGGCAGGAGGCAGTCAGCAGGAGGCAGGGGCCGGGGAACAGACGGCAGGAGGCAGTAAGCGGTCCGTAACTCAGCAGCATGGCACAGCGGTGCCTGCTGCCACTCCGTCTAGCGATTTTGAGATGTGGTGGCGCAAGTGTGTGCACGATGGATTTATTCCAAACACGGCACTCGCCACAAAGTCGGTGGCGCTGAACTCAGACTTGGCCAATCAATTGACTGGCGCCCAGCACCCGACACCCGACACCCAGTATGAGATCGTTTTCCGCACAGACCCGACAATCTACGATGGTCGCTTCGCAAATAACGGCTGGTTGCAGGAGTTGCCAAAGCCGCTCACGAAACTAACCTGGGACAATGCCGCGTTGCTTAGTCCGAACACCGCAAAAACTCTCGGGATCGAAAACGCGATCGGCAGAAAGGGCGGCGACATTTACGTCGACACGCTAAAGATTAACTACCGTGGACTCAACCTCAGGGATCCGGTCCCCACATGGATTACACCGGGCCAACCAGACAACGTCATCACAATACATCTAGGTTACGGCCGTAAGCGCGCGGGTCGTGTTGGTAATGAACATGGTTTCAGCGCCTATGACATTCGCACTTCCGATTCGCCCTGGTTCGCAACAGGAGCGCAAGTGGAGAAGGCCGGCGCACAGTATCAACTAGCAGTGACGCAGCTTCACTTCATGATGGAAGGCCGCGACATTCTTCGCTCAAGCACGTTGGAAGAATATCTCCAGGGTACGCATGAGGCTGGTGAAGAGCAGGAGCCATCGCGTGGCGAAACGCTCTATCAGCCGGAGCTATTTGACTACAAAAATCAAGGTAATGAGTTGAATTACGCCTGGGGAATGGCGATCGACCTCAATAACTGCGTCGGTTGCAATGCCTGCACCATCGCCTGCCAATCCGAAAACAATATTCCCATTGTCGGCAAAGAGCAGATAGTTCGCAGTCGTGAAATGCACTGGATCCGCGTTGACACATACTTCAAAGGCGACGACGCAAACAATCCCGAAGGCACGCATTTCATGCCAGTGCCTTGCATGCACTGCGAGAATGCGCCTTGCGAGCCAGTTTGTCCGGTGCACGCGACTGTGCACAGCGCCGAAGGCATCAACGACATGGTCTACAACCGCTGTGTCGGTACCAGGTACTGTTCGAACAACTGCCCCTACAAAGTTCGCCGGTTCAATTTTTTGCTCTATCAGGACTGGGACACACCGACTTATCAATTGATGCGAAATCCCGACGTGTCGGTGCGCAGCCGTGGCGTGATGGAAAAATGCACTTACTGTATTCAACGTATTCAAGGCGCGAAGATCCAGTCGGAGATAGAGGGACGGAAAGTGCGTGATGGCGAGATCGTGACCGCATGTCAGGCCGTCTGTCCAACAGAAGCGATCGTTTTTGGCGATATTAATGATCCGCACAGCCGTGTTTCCAGGCTCAAAGCTGAACAGCGTAACTATTCGCTGCTGGCCGAGCTTAACACGCGGCCGCGCACGACATATCTCTCGGCGTTGCGAAATCCAAATCCGGAGATTCGTCGGGATTAGAGTTCAAGCTTTATTTAGCTTGTATCACTGAGGAAAAAACCAACCTAAAGGTCGAACTCTAAACATTGTGATGGCAGACGAACCAAACAGGGAAGGTCCGATGCACACGGCGGCGCCGGTAATCGATCCGGGGCTGACGTTTGCATCGGTGACCGACAAGATCAGCGCAATAGTTCTGAAGCGGAAGACTCCCCTGGGCTGGTTCATTGGCTTTGCAATCTCATTCACGCTGTTTCAGTTGCTGCTGCTCGCTATTGCGAAGCTGGTTTTTACTGGAGTGGGGATTTTTGGAACCAACCAACCGGTTGGTTGGGCCATGCCCATCATTAACTTCGTCTGGTGGATCGGTATAGGTCACGCGGGAACACTAATCTCGGCCATCTTACTGCTGTTGCGCCAGAAGTGGCGAACTTCGATTAATCGTTTTGCGGAAGCGATGACTCTTTTCGCGGTTGCGCAGGCGGGACTTTATCCGATTTTCCACCTCGGTCGTCCCTGGCTGGCCTACTGGCTTTTCCCCTATCCAAACACGATGGGCATCTGGCCGCAATTTCGCAGCCCGTTGATGTGGGACGTCTTCGCAGTTTCTACTTACGCGACTGTTTCGGCGATGTTCTGGTTTGTCGGTCTGATTCCCGATTTTGCGACTCTGCGCGATCGTGCGAGGAGCAAGCCCTTCCAGATCATTTACGGAATGTTGGCGATGGGCTGGCGTGGTTCCGCGCGTCACTGGCACCGTTACGAGATGGCTTATCTATTGCTCGCGGGTCTGGCGACTCCGCTGGTGCTTTCAGTGCATACGATTGTTAGCTTCGATTTCGCAATTAGCATTATTCCAGGCTGGCACGCGACGATGTTTCCCCCATATTTTGTCGCGGGAGCAATTTATGCGGGGTTCGCGATGGTCTTGCTCCTGACGATTCCGCTGCGCAAGTTCTATGGTCTCGAAAGCTTCATCACCATGAGCCACATGCACAACATGGCCAAGGTGATGCTAGCCACCGGGCTAATCGTAGGCTATGGCTATGTGATGGAAGCTTTCTTCGGCTGGTACAGCGGTAATCCGTTTGAAAGCTATATGGTCTACAACCGGATGCATGGACCCTACGCGGGCTACTACTGGGCTTTAATTCTCTGCAACATCATTACGCCGCAGTTTTTATGGATAAGGCGTGTGCGTTCGAACCTGCTAGTGCTGTGGCTGATCTCGATTGTTGTGAGTATTGGCATGTGGCTGGAGCGTTTTGTGATTGTGGTGACCAGCTTGCATCGAGATTTTTTGCCTTCATCGTGGGGCATGTATCAGCCTTCGGTTTGGGATTGGTCCATGTACATCGGCACCATTGGTTTCTTCCTTTCGTTGGTGTTTCTGTTCATCCGCTTCTTACCGATGATTTCGATCTTCGAGATGCGCACGATTTTGCCGGAAGCGGAGGTTGAGGAGTGAGACGGACACGGGGACGCGGGACGAGGGGACGAGGGGACGGGGGACGGGGAGACGGGGAGACGGGGACGCGGAGAGTAATTCAATTGGGGAAGAGACGAGTCAATGGCTGAAGACGACAAAGAGAAATATTCGGAAGACAAGTTGAGTGGTTCAGATAGTGATTCCTCGGTGTCTCCGCGTCCCCCCGTCTCCGAGTCTCTGCACGTCCGTCGCCGTCTCACCCCGTCCCTTTATGGTGTGATGGCCGAGTTCGATAACCCGACCGATCTCGTGG
>JBGPNE010000166.1:0-6291 GCA_041487335.1 Pyrinomonadaceae bacterium | reverse complement strand
GTGATCAAGCGCGACAGCGAAATAAATGGTCTCTACAATCAGATCTTTCATGACTTGATCGAACTGATGGCCTCTGAACCGTTTACCGCGACGCGCGATGCGCGTCTGCTCTTTGTCGCCAAGCACCTGGAGCGCATCGGCGACTATGTTACCGACATTTGCGAGTTGACTGTCTATATGACTGAGGCTGCGATTATCAAGCACAGTAACTGAATTTATGGCGAGACCCGTTCTAATTGTCGAGGACGACCCTGATATTGCGGAGAGTTTGAAATACAACCTCGAACGCGAAGAGCTTAGTACAGTCGTGGCAGCAACGGGGGAGCAGGGCTTAATCGAAGCTCTTAACGAGCGCAACCCCCCGATGCTGATCATTCTGGACCTGATGTTGCCAGGGATGACTGGTACAGAGCTTTGCCGCAGGTTGCGCAGAGAGCCCTTGACCAGACGAACGCCGATTATCATTCTTACGGCAAAAGTCTCCGAGTCAGATCGCGTTGCCGGCCTGGACCTCGGCGCCGATGACTATATAACCAAACCTTTCTCAGTCAGAGAACTGCTCGCGCGCGTCCGCGCCGTCCTCCGCCGCGTGGATGAGAGCACGGCAAAGACTTACGAAGACGACCAGTTGCTGATCGATTTTGGTGATATTCGAGTAGTCTGCAAGGGGCAGAAGATTAAACTTACCAACAAGGAGTTCACTCTTCTCTCGGTGCTATCCAAGAGCGCAGGTCGCGTTATCACGCGGCAGCACCTTCTGGATAATGTGTGGGGCTACAGCTATTATGGCGACGCACGTACTCTCGATGTCCACATCAGGCGGTTGCGGCAGAAGTTGGGAGACTGTGGTCAATGCATCGAGACCGTGGTCGGGATCGGATACCGCTTTACGGGCTGTCAAAGAAGGCCGAACACGGGCAATAATGCTGATCAAGGTTGAGAATGGTGGAAAGGCCTAACACCTGGTGGCTCGCTGCTTTTACCGCGCTCATTGCCGCAACCATCCTAATACTCTATTTCAACATCAGCGCCGTTGCTGCCGCAATACTCAGTCTGGTAGTCGGATATTTCCTCGCGAGGATCTCCGCACGCAAACAAGCCGACCCGGCATATCAATTTCCCAGCCGGGACAATCAGGAAAAAGGGAATGTGGAGACCACAGAAGAGATTTTTGCGCTGCGGAAGCTCTTCGAAGCCACGCTGAGTGGCATGCGCGAGGGCTTGCTTGTGGTGGACAGCGATATGCGAGTTGTAGCTTCAAACCCCGCTGCTCATCGGCTGTTCAACCTGGCAGCAGGGAAACTCGAGTCCCAGCGCTTAACCGAACTGACGCGTAATCCGCATATCTACACTGCATTTCTGGAAGTACTCAAAGGAAAGGTGCAGTCGCGGGTAAAGGTGGAAACGCATCATTGGGGGCGGCAAGTATTTGATCTGTTAGTGGTACCCCTGGGCAGCAGCGACGGAGAAAAGACACAAGGCGCCATCGGAGTGTTCTTTGATATAACGCGCCTGGATAAACTGGAACGGGTGCGGCAAGAGTTCCTTTCAAACGTTTCTCACGAGTTACGGACCCCGCTCACGGTTATTCTCGCGTTTGTGGAGACGCTAGAATATAGCACTCTCGATGACCTCGAGAACAGCCGCCGCTTTCTCCCGATCATCCGTAGGAATGCCGTGCGCATGCATCACCTAATTGACGATATCCTCGAGCTGAGTGCCATTGAAGCGGGAAGTGTTAAGGTCGAGGCAGAGGACACAGAACTTTATCCGGTGGTCAACGATGTAGTGACTTCTCTCGCCGCAAAGGCCTCTTCTCGCGGCATCATTGTCAATAATTGCGTTGACCCCGAAGTGGTTGTTTTCGCTGACACCCGCCGTCTCGAGCAGATGCTCACGAATCTTGTCGATAACGCAATTAAGTTCAACCGCGAGGGCGGGACAGTGACCATTAGATGCGAGAATGGCGCTCGGACTCGGATTCTGGTCCAGGACACTGGTGATGGCATTCCGGCCCACCACCTGGAACGTCTTTTCGAGCGTTTCTACCGCATAGACAGGGCTCGTTCCAGAGAGATGGGAGGCACGGGTCTGGGGTTGGCTATAGTCAAGCATCTCGCGCTCGCACACCTGGGTGAAGTAAACGTTGAGTCGAAGCTCGGGGAGGGTACCGTCTTTGCGATTGACATACCGCGACCGGAAACGCAACGCGTCAGTGTCAAATCTTAATAACACAGAGTGGGAGGCCAGACCGTCTTTGCCGCAGCTATTTCAGCCCAGCATCTTTTGTACGCTGCTTTGAGAGAATCGACTCAGCCAGAATACGCAAATTGATCGGTAATTCCGGTGCCTTACACTCACCTGTGAGGGGCTCCGCGTAGTGTGCCAGCAACGGAATCTCGGCGCGGCAGAACTCACACGCATCTAAGTGATGTCTTACCAGAGTTGCGATCTCGGTTGAGAGTGTTTGGGAACGAAACGAGAGGAGTACGCTTGACGAAGGGCAAGTTGGAGTTTTTCTAAACGAGCTTATGCTTAATGCTTTCATTTCCACCCCCTAGTTTCCGCACAATCTAGGTTTGCTGACTCCGAAGATTGAAAATAGAGCCCAGGTGCCTACATCGAGGAAAAGCCAGGGGGACAATAAAGCTTCGCAGGCCTCAACAAATCAAGTCGGCACGAACGGTTTCACCTGTTCAACAGCAGAAAAGAGCTAATTCTGACCTCCTTCCACAAATGTTGCCTCAGCTCCTTCACCTTTTCTTCAATGAAATCAGTTAGTTTGCGGAAGTGTAAAAACAGGTTGCCCATTTTTGAAATTCTTGGTAACATGTCCGGCGTTAAGTCAGAGGGCACCTGCTCTTTGACCCTCTTCCAGGAAGCCCACCTATTATTCGTGCGGTTATCGGGCACATAATCGAATGCTTTTCCCCTAAATTGATAGCCTGACAGCGTTACGGCCTGGCGCGGGATTTCCCCTTTTAGGACATTGAATCAACCCGGATTACTGCCGATCGCCGATCCATAGGAATCCCTGGTATTTGAGTGGCTCCTGCCCTCACTTCGCTACTCACCGCGTTAGTACTGCAAATGCAGCTCCCAATCGCGCTCCAGAAACGATGCAAGAGATTCTTGAATTTCCCGCTGAGCTACTGATTCCGGCCGAGAGAGCTCACGACGAGGCCTTTCGAAGAAATCCAAAAAGCAAGCCATTCAGCGCTACCACGGATAATCCTGTGAAATCCATAACTCACGAATTAGAAGAAAAAGAAGTAAAGCTGACCGCTGTCGAAGAACAACCACAGCAGCCACGCACGCGGCGTCCTTCGGACCGTCAGGCGAAGAGTGGAAAGTGGGTCGAGAGTCTTCGTAGCTCAGACGTCAGTCGCATTTGGTCCGAATTGCACCGGATTGTCTCTCACCATCCGCTGGTTAGGGCTTCTCGCAGCTCAGGGCTGCTGGTCGAGGAAGGTGCGACCACTGCTTACACGGACCTAACACAGGAGCTTTTTGTACAACTCTTGAGTAAGAATCGCTTTGAGCACTATCTCGATTCAGAGATGACGGATTACGAGATCGAGTGCGAGATCAGTCAAATCGAGCTTACCAACCTGCTCACGGCCGAACTGAGAAAGCGTCATCCCGAGAGCTATCGCCTGGCGCGCCGTATCTCTACGCTAATCCAGTCCAGCTCAAATTTTTCCCGTTTTGATTCGAGCGGCAGTGGCGACGAACCACATCGCAGGCTGGCTGACCGAGTCTACGGTTTAAGCGAGTGGCCTTACGAAAAGCGCCGGCGTGATTCGCATGACGTCGAGCAGCGATCACATATTGTCCCGGTGCGCGCACGCGATACGCGAATGGTTGGTTGCACAGGCGACTCTCAGGTCGTGATTAGTAACCCGGATCTGGAGGATCTGATTGTCTCAGTGCTTGATGCGGTTGACTCGCCGGTTGACGTGCGTACCCTCCGCAGCCTCGTGATGTCGCGACTTCCGGTGATGGATATCTATCTCGTACCGTTGGATAATGACGACAACGATAACGAAAATCGCTTCGAGCCTGTGGATAACCGCGAAAATCCGGAGCAGGGGTTATTGCGCCGCGAGTCGGAAAACGAAGCAGCCGGATTTGTGGAGCAGTTTCTCAAAAACCTGCACGAGACGGTGCGCGGAAAGGTAAAGCAATACAACCGCATTCTCGGAGTTCTTTGGCACTGCTATTTGAGTCCGGAGCAGTCTACACAGCTCGAGGTCGCCGCCCTGTTAGGCGTTTCCGATTCGCTCGTGTCAGACTATCGCCGGCGCATTGAACAGGAACTACGTGCGCTCTCTTTTTCGCAAGTGGAAGAGGCGAGAAGATTCGAAGGCGCGTTGCGTGAACGTGTTAGGACGCTGGTCTTAGCAGGCAAGGAAGAGAGCGTTGCCGTTTGAGCCCAGTTGAGCTTTAATTATTCCCTGAAGTCAAGCTGCAGCTAACTTCGGGAGTGCTTGTCGCGCGGCTTCTTGCGATGGCGATCGCGGACTTCGATGGTTAAATTGGTCCTGTCGATCTCCAGAACCAATTTCGTCTTATGCGTGATCGGTTTTCTTCAGGTAGTAATGACCGAAGTCCGCCGTATAATGAGCACTCGAGCAGCTTGCCGCAAATGCCACAAGGATCACCACCGCCTGACTATGAGGGCGTATCCGGTACCGGACACCGACATTCTGAGCGGAGCTTAGACGCCGCTAACAGCCTGACACTCAGTAAGTCATCTGATACTGCGTCTCCCGAAGTCTGTTCCTCCTCATTTCCAGAAGAAGCAGGAAAGCAGATACAGTCGGTTGACAAAGACGTATCAACCAAAAGGTCGCAGCCCCATAGCGTGCAAAGCGTTGCTCAGATTTCTTCAGCATCAGGTATTTCCGGAGGTCGGGAGCGTGGTCATATTGCTAAACTGACTACTCCTGCAAAAGGGTCTGACAGCAACAGAAAAGTGATCGGCATTCTTAAGCGCGGACATGCGCTCAGTTTTCTGGGACTCTTCCTTTTCACTGCTGACGTCTATCTTCGCCCTTACGAGCTCTTCTCCTCCCTGTCTTTTCTGAAGAGCAGCGCCTTCTGGATTGCCCTCTTTACTCTCGCGGTTTACGTGCCGACGCAACTGGGCCTCGATGGTAAGCTGACGATAAGACCCCGCGAGGTCAATTTGGTCTTGTTACTACTGCTAGCGGGATTACTATCGATTCCACTGGCTCTTGAGCCGTTGCGCGCTTGGAATGGCTGTCTTGAGTACCTGAAAGTGGTCATCATGTTCATTGTCATGGTCAATGTGATGCGGACAGAGAGGCGACTTAGAGTGCTACTACTGCTCATTCTGGTGGCCAGTTGCGTACTGAGCGTATCTGCGTTAAACGACTTTCGGTTGGGGAGATTGGTTGTCAGAGGACAGCGGATTGAAGGGATTATTCGTGGTTTGTTTGAGAATCCCAATGACCTTGCACTCCATCTGGTAACAGTGATTCCCATTGCAATTGCTCTCCTGCTCGTCTCTCGAGGTGTACTGAAGAAAGTTCTGTACGGCGCAGCCGCCGCTTTAGCTGTAGCCGGCGTTGTTGTGACGTTTTCGCGCGGAGGCTTTCTGGGTTTGGTGTGCGTAGGAGGAGTTCTGGCGTGGAGGATCTCACGCCGTCAGAAATTGCTTATGGGGGTGCTGCTGCCAGTTATGCTCGTGCTTCTTGTGTTGCTCGCTCCTGGCGGTTATCGCAGTCGTCTATCGACGACCGACGACGGCTCAGCCCTCGCGCGCCAGGACGATCTGAAGAGGTCGTTGTTTATTGCCGCCCGCCATCCCTTGGTAGGAGTGGGGATTGACAACTACGTTCTTTTTTCCAACAGTAGCCACGCAACCCACAACGCCTACACACAGGTCGCCGCGGAGTTGGGCCTTCCAGCGGCACTGCTCTATATCCTGTTCGCCCCCTTCGCGGGAGCCATCGCACTGATCTTCGTCTCCAACCGGCAAGCGATGCTCGTGCGGGGGATCGCGGCGGGATCAGCCCTTGTCTCCCTGCTCGCCTCACTCTACCTGTTCTACGCCTACGATCATGTGAAGGGGGGATTCCAATTCGTCCAGCAATTCGAATGGTCTCGCCAGCTAGGCATCTCGCTCCACCTCGGGGTGGATGGGATCGGTACCCCGCTAGTGCTGGCATCAAGCATCTTGTTGTTCGCAGGAATTTTCGTCTCCTGGCACATCAAAGATCGGACGAAAGAATTCTATATCTGGCTGCTCATCCTCGCCGCCGC
>JBGPNE010000165.1:0-6302 GCA_041487335.1 Pyrinomonadaceae bacterium | reverse complement strand
TAAAAAGTCTAGCAGTATTCTGAATCTAGACGCCGGGATAATGCGCGTCTCATCCGGGGGCGTCGAAAACGGACTTGCGTTTTGTATTCGTCTTGAGTTCCAACAGCCAGTCATGTTGTTGGCAAATAAGTCGTTCGCAATCACTAGCACATGGAGCACAAGTGCATTTGGGGTTGCGGGACGTAATGAGCTTCGGACGATCCGAGACAAGATTAACGATTTCGTTACCCTTTTCATAAACGACTATCTTGCCGCAAATCAGAAGTGACTTATAGCGGTCCACCACTTTTCGTCATCTTTAGCTATCTTCAGGCTCGAGAGTCTGCCGTCCTAAGACTGCGATGTGCAGGCGATTTACGCGTTTCGGTCCAACGCGCTTTAGAATTATTGGGCTATTGCAGGCCAGGCCGGAGGCGGTCTCAAGCGTGGCTATGGCGAGGTTACACGTCGACTGCGCGTTACCGACTTTGCGCCTGAACCAGGACCAGTCTTTGTGGGGGCTCCGGAAATGGCAGGCCGGTCAACGCCTTTCCCCATCAAGTCCGACTGCTCATAGGGGTCGAGCCGAGCAAAAACGTAGAACACTTCGCCTGAGCGAAGGGTTCCCAGGAATCTAAAGGTACTCCGCAAAACTTCACCCACTAGAAGAGTCTCAGGCCGAGGAGGACGGGCAAACAGGAGTCCAAACTCGTCGCGTGCGACAGCCTCCAGTTCGGGTAAGTAGTCGTTGCGACTCTCCCTCGCGATATGTATTGCCATTTGACGAAGTGCGCGTATGCGATTTGAATTGCGACGGTAATAGGCCACGCTGACTTCATGCCGACTCACGCGATCATCAACCACCTCTTGCTCGTTTCGCAAATAGCCGAGATACGCCCGGACAACTGGACCGAAAGCCTCATCTCCGCCGCCTCCAGCCTGAGTTGCAGCTAAGGAGCACACGCAGGATAGAAATACAGTCGCCGTGACTCCGCAGAATCTTAATCGCAAGTTAACCATCGGTATGGACCTTCGGCCAGACATCTTGAAGGCCAAGCCCGCAGGTTTCAAAGTAGATGCTGTTTCGCCTGGCCTTAAACTATAACGAGCTCCATTTGACTACGTTGCGTGCCGGTTTCAGCAATGTTACATTGATCTTCAATTTTGGTTAAGTATCATGACTGAGAACTCCTCGGAACAGACCCCTTCCGGAAAAAAAGTTGCGCTCGGCGTCAGTGGAGGAATTGCCGCCTATAAGGCTGTAGAGGTACTGCGAGGATTACAACAGGCCGGATGCACGGTACGAGTAGCCATGACGAAGCGGGCGTGCGAGTTTATTCAGCCATTGACGTTTCGAGCGCTTTCTGGGTCGCATGTGATCGTGGACGACTACGCACCCGATAATCCCGATCCAATCGCCCACATTACCTTCTCCCAATCCGTCGATCTTCTCCTCGTTGCTCCGGCTACCGCCAACATTATCGCAAAGTTTGCCAATGGAGTCGCTGACGATTTCTTAACTTCAACCTATCTCGCCTCGACTGCCCCTATTCTGATTGCGCCCGCGATGAACACCTCGATGTGGCATCATCCTGCCACCGAGCGAAATCTGCGGCGACTTCGCGAAGATGGGGTGCACATCATCGAACCAGACGAAGGAGAGATGGCCTGCAGGACGATCGGTCCCGGCCGTCTCAGTGAGCCAGAAAGAATTGTGGCGGCAGCTCTCGATCTGTTACGAAAGATCGAAAATGAGTTAGCCCAAGATCTGGTTGGCGAACATTTACTGATCACGGTCGGTGCAACACGCGAGGAAATAGATCCAATTCGTTTCATCTCAAATCGATCTTCCGGACGAATGGGATTCGCCATTGCAGAAGCCGCCCAAAAACGGGGGGCTCACGTCATTCTTGTTGCTGGGGCGACCAGTGTTCCGCCCCCCCACAATGTACGCATCTCGCGCGTTACCTCTGCGCAGGAGATGTACGCCGCCGTGATGAACGAAATCTCCAATGCTTCTGTTTTCATTGGAGCTGCGGCAGTGGCTGATTACCGCCCTGTCAAGCGTGCTATAAGCAAGATCAAGAAGAGCGAATCTTCACTGGTCCTGAATCTTGAACGCACCCCCGATATATTGGAAAAGGTTGCCACTTTACGCCAGAACGATCTACTGGTGATTGGCTTCGCAGCGGAAACTGACAACGTGGTGGACAATGCGCGTGCGAAGTTACTTAGCAAAAAAGTCGACGCCATTATCGCAAATGACGTGACCCGCCGCGATGCGGGATTCGATACGGCGGCAAACGCCGTAACAATCCTTAGACATGACAGCGAAGCGCCGGTTCACTTGCCTCTCATGCCGAAGATCGCGGTGGCAAATCATATTCTCGACGAGGTTCTTCGGCTGCGGGCATCGCGAAGGACTGCTTTATCAGCCGCAGGCCAAACAGCAGCCAAAGAGTTTAGCAAGGTCCGCAACTTCTCAGGCTAAATCACTTTTACCGCTCCTACATCTGGACAACTGGACTTTCAGAATCTAATGAGTGCTGAATCCATAGCAAACGAATTACTCTCGCTGATTAGAGATGCAAAGGAACAGGCCACCTATTTTCAAGAATTGGGGGTGGAAAGTGTTGAGGCCGAATCTCCGCGGGGCGACGGCATACCCGGGGAGATTACAGACCACCACCCCAGCCGGGCTGCCCGGCTGGGGACCCCGGAGCCTCCAGCGCAAGCTGTTCAGAGACTTTCGGTCCAATCTCCAGGCGCGTCGGAGACAGCTTTAACCTCAACCAGCTCCAGCCCCTTTAATCTGGCCCTGAAAACCACTGAGTCGGCCCGACAACCAAATCCTGCGCAGACAGGATCGCCCCAAGACTTGCTCTTCGGCGATTTCACACTTCCGTCAGAGACAATCACCAAGTCTGCAGAGAGCTTCGAACAAATCCGGGCCGATCTGGGAGATTGCACTCGCTGCCCGCTTCATCAAGGTCGAACAAACATTGTTCACACCGAAGGCAATCGCGAGGCACGTCTAATGTTTGTAGGGGAAGCGCCAGGCGCCGATGAAGACGCACAAGCACGCCCGTTTGTTGGACGAGCCGGGCAGCTACTAACAAAGATCATTGAGGCGCTAGGCTTTAAGCGCGAAGAGGTGCTAATTGGCAACGTTAATCGTTGCCGCCCTCCCGGGAATCGGCCTCCGACGACGGAAGAGGCAACCATGTGCAAGCCTTTTTTGCTTCGCGAAATCGCGGCCGTCAAACCCGAGGTCATAGTCGTACTGGGAAACACCGCGGTCAAGAACCTTCTCGAAACCAGGGAAGGAATCACGAGGTTGCGCGGGCAGTTTCAGGACTACAAAGGCATCAAGATCATGCCCACCTTTCACCCGGCATACCTGCTGCGAGATCCTTCCAAGAAACGTGAGACGTGGGAAGATCTCAAAAAGGTGCGCGATTATTTGGACAGTACCGCGAAGAGAGAAGACGGGAGCTGATGAGATCCCATTATCCAGCGCTTTCCGAATTTCAGGTTTCGCGATAACTTCTCACCCGTGCACGAAAGTCCTGGTACTACTCCCAAAGCTTCAGCCGCCTCCGAAGGTGATGAGAGCCTTCCGTCGCCAGAGCCTCAATACGTTGAAGTAGCGGTTCCTCTTCACGTTTCACAAACATTTACTTACCGGCTCCCATCTTCGCTGCGGAGCATTGCACAAGTCGGAGCGCGAATCGTTGTCCCTTTGGGCCGACAGCTCGTTACCGGCTACATCGTGAAGCTATGCGTCGAGCTTGACTCTGGTGTGAGTCTGCAAGAGTCTGACATCAAGGATGCAGATGAGATTCTCGATGCGGTTCCGGTTGTAACTCCTGAAATTCTTCAGATTACATGCTGGGTTTCCGAATACTACGCGGCCCCCTGGGGAGAAGTAATAAAGGCGGCACTGCCACCTGGTATCAGTCCCACTATCCAACAAATCGTGTCCCTGACTCCCAAAGGTCAAGCCCACATCGAACAGACTGCAGCAACTCATCCGGGGTCCCCAGCCGGGCAGCCCGGCTGGGGTGGTGGTCATTCTGGAACAATAAAAAGCCGCGTGCTTTTTTCGCTGGCGAAGCCTGAAGAGACTAGCCTCGAAGAGATTTCAAAGTTAGTTGGAAGCAGACAAGCGCTTAAGGCTATTCGGGAACTTGAAAAGGAAGGTCTGATTGAAAAGATTCAACGGCCCAGCAGCTCATTTGTAAAAGCGAAACATCAACGTGCCGTTCGGCTGAAGAGCATCGACAAGTCAATTGAACCCACCACCCCAGCCGGGCTGCCCGGCTGGGGACCCCGGCCTGAAGGCCTGAAGCTTACCGATGCCCAACGCCGAGTATGGCAAACTCTTGAGAATAGAGAAGCAGTACCCCTGCAAGAATTACTAGCGGCAGCAAACGTGAGTGTTTCGTCAGTCAACACTCTTCAAAGGCGAGGTCTGGTAGAGGTTTTTGAGCAGAGCCTTCGCCGTGATCCGCTGGCCGGCGCTGATCTTCCGCAAATCGAGGAATATGAGCTAACTGAGGCCCAGGCGAGTGTCTTGCGCGAAATCGAACGGCCCCTCAAGGATGGCATTTATGCACCCTTTCTGCTCCACGGCGTTACTGGCAGTGGCAAGACCGAAGTGTACATCCGCACAATGCGCGTTGCCCTGCAGCTCGGCCGCTCTGCCATGATGCTCGTGCCGGAAATTGCGCTCACTCCAGTATTTTCTCGCCGTCTGCGCGCGCACTTCGGCGATCGAGTGGCAATCTTCCACTCCTCCTTATCGAAAGGCGAACGGTTTGACGAGTGGACACGTGTCAAAAATGGAACCGCCCGTATCGTCATTGGCACGCGCTCAGCCGTTTTCGCACCGGTCGGGAATCTGGGACTGGTGATCGTTGATGAAGAGCACGAATCAACTTACCGGCAGCAAGACTCACCTCAATACAACGGTCGTGACACAGCCATTGTCCGTGCGCAAAAAGAATCCGCCGTTGTGGTGCTCGGCTCCGCAACGCCATCGCTTGAATCATTTCACAATGCTCGCACGGGCAAATACCGCTATATTCAACTGCCGCAACGGATTGCCAACAGGCCCATGGCAACAGCTCGGATCATCGACATGCGCCAGGTGTTTGACCGCTATAAGAAACCCAGAGTGTTTTCCGAAGAATTAGTGCAGGCGATCCGAGAAACTCATGAGAGACGAGAGCAGTCGATAATTCTACTCAATCGTAGGGGCTACTCCAGTTTTGTCCTCTGTCGTTCGTGTGGAGAAACGATTCAGTGCCCCAATTGCGATGTGACTCTGACCTACCATCGCAGTGAAAGAGTAATCATTTGCCATTACTGCAACCACCGCGAGCCTGCACCTTCGCGGTGTCCCCATTGCAACGGACAATACATCTACTACGTTGGTGAAGGCACCGAGCAGATTGAAGAGATGCTGAAAAAACTCTTTCCTGCTCTGCGTATTGCGCGAATCGACCGCGATACAACGTCGCGTCGCCATCTTTTTGAGAAGTCACTTATGGAATTCGGCGAAGGCCGGATTGACATGCTGGTGGGCACGCAGATGCTGGCGAAGGGCCACGATTTTCCGAATGTCACCCTGGTAGGTGTTGTTTCTGTCGATGCTGGCCTGGCGCTACCAGATTTCAGAGCCGCCGAAAGAACCTTCCAACTCCTCACGCAGGTGGCTGGCAGGGCTGGACGTGGAGATCGCGCGGGCCAGGTCCTGATCCAAACTTATCACCCGAATCATTACGCTCTGAAACATTCGTGCGCGCAAGATTACCTCGGCTTTTACAGCGAAGAAATTCGGCACCGACAGAACCATGGCTATCCGCCATTTGTCTCGCTGGCATCGCTGCTAGTACATGGCCCTGAGATGAATCGAGTTGGGCCTGAAGCTATAGAGTTTAGAAAGGAATTGGATCTGGCCAACAAGGAGCGCAGGTGCCGCGTATTGGGTCCGGCGCCGGCGCCACTTGCGAGACTCAAAGGTGAGTATCGCATTCAGTTGCTAGTCAAATCTCACAGCCGCCGCCACTTGCGTAACGTCGTCGATACCGCGCTTCACGCACTTGCCAACCGTGGCTTCAATCTGCGGTCTATTAACTTGGAAATCGATCCGGTTTCCATTCTGTGATGGCGTGCGCCTGTATGACTGGTGCGCTAAACTCCTCAACATGAAACTCTCAGAACTTGCGGCCCTGACGGGCGCCCGCATTGAAGGAGCCACTCCAGACATTGAGATTCACGGTAGCGCCGGACTTGATGATGCGAAACCAGGGGAGGTT
>JBGPNE010000164.1:0-6303 GCA_041487335.1 Pyrinomonadaceae bacterium | reverse complement strand
GTCCTGAATTTTCGTAACGCAAAGGTGGCTCCCCAGCCTGGGGTCCCCGCGCGGGGTGGCAGCAGTTTGCGTTACGGGATTCGGTTCGGTGACCTGGACTATCGTATGAGCGTTTGCTGCTCAGACTTGATCAGCCAACGTCCATTCCGTTTCACAAAGGTATCGGTAATGCGGGCGCGGGCAGTTCGGCCGTTTCTGCCGGTTTGGCTTTGCACGTAACTCAACACTGCCGAGTCGTCATCCAGGCTAACCAACTGAGCGTCAGAAATTTTCCAGGACTTGGTTATTCTGTCAGGCTTCGTAGCGGCCAGAACCTGGTTCTTGTTTTGGACCTTGCCGTCCGCTCCGGTACCGGAATAGTCCTCGGCGATATACGGGGCCAGGGTCGAAATATCTCCTTTCAAGCTGGCCGTAGTCATTTCATACTCTATCTTCATCAACTCCACCGTCACCGCATCGCGATCCGGTACCGCACTGCTTGATTTTTCAGGACTTGGCGTCGCCTCAGGCTTCGATTTGTCCGTAAGGTTACACAGGGACAACATTGCGATAAGGGTGGCGACTGCTAGAATTGATTTCATTGGTATCACTTGTTCCTGCCGGAGATGGGAAGATCGCTTGGTTTGTATGCTAAAGACGGCAGCAAGTCAATGAACACAAGGAGCGAGTCAGGAAACCAATTTGAGAAAACAATGATGCGAGAACTTTTAGAGAACACGGCGCAACGCGCCATTTCATATCTCGAGGGTCTTGGGGATCGCAGCGTTGCCCCTTCGGCTGAAGCAGTGGCGAAACTCGCGACACTCGACGAACCCTTGAATGAAGGGCCCACCTCAGCTGACCAGGTAATCAAGTTGCTCGACGAGGTCTGCTCTCCGGCCACGATGGCGATGGCCGGCCCACGCTTCTTCGGCTTTGTTCTCGGCGGCTCGCTGCCCGTCACCGTCGCCGCCAACTGGCTGGCCGGCGCGTGGGACCAAAACTCCGGGCTATATACTCCGACGCCGGCAACGTCACATCTTGAACAGGTCGCTCTAAACTGGTTGCTCGATCTCTTCAAGTTACCTTCGGATTGTGGCGCCGCTTTTGTGACGGGCGCGACGATGGCAAACTTCTCTGCGTTAGCCGCCGCGCGCCATGCGCTGCTGAAGCGAGCAGGCTGGAACGTCGAAGCCGACGGGCTGTTTGGCGCACCGGCAATCACTGTTGTCGTTGGCGCCGAGGCACACCCGACGCTTTTCAAGTCTCTGGGACTTTTGGGTTTGGGCCGGAACAGAGTTGTTAGAGTGCCCGTGGACTCGCAGGGGAGAATGCGCGCGGATGCGATTCCAACTTTGGCCGGGCCGACGATTGTGTGTGTTCAAGCCGGCAATGTGAACACCGGCGCTTTTGATCCGTTTCCGGAAATCTGCGCGCGCGCGCATGAGGCCGGCGCCTGGGTCCATGTGGATGGGGCCTTTGGTCTATGGGCGACGGCTGCTCCCTCCACTGCGCACCTTGCTGCCGGCCTGGCCGACGCGGATTCATGGGCAACAGATTTTCATAAGTGGCTGAACGTCCCCTATGACAGTGGCGTGGCCCTCGTGCGCGACGCTGATCCGCTACGGGCAGCCATGGCCATCACCGCCGACTACCTGCCTACCAGTGCATTTCGAAACCCATCAGACTTTACGCCCGAACTTTCCAGACGCGCCCGCGGCGTAGAAGTGTGGGCAGCATTGCGTTCGCTTGGTCGCCAGGGTGTCAGCGAACTGGTTGAACGCAATTGCCGCCAGGCCCGGCGCTTTGCGGAAGGACTCGAGACCTCAGGCTTCAAGGTGCTCAATGACGTGGTTCTCAATCAGGTGTTGGTGGCATTCGGAGACGCGGAAACCACCAATCGTATCGTCTCTGAAATTCAAACAGAGGGAACGTGCTGGTGTGGCGGCACTGTCTGGCAGGGACAAACCGCGATGCGAATCAGCGTCTCGTCCTGGGCGACGACGGACGCGGATGTTGAGCTGAGCCTCGAGGCCATGATTCGCATAGCCGGAAAACGAAAATAAAGTCAGTTAAAGACGCCAACTGGGGTTGCGATGAAGAGGGGCTTTATTTGCTCTCTTGCCCAGCGGTATTATCAAGCAAGAGGCAGATAATACCGCCGGTACGTTATTATCAAGGGCTGGCAGGCTAATATATAGTTGGGTTGCTTCTTTTGATGATTGAGGTGGCATGAAAATCAAAGCTTCTGATTCTTTTCTCGATACTCTCATGAAAAATATCGCTTGCGTCTTGGTTGTGCTGGTTTTTGTAGGTTTGAGTTCTCGCATTTCGTCAGCCCAACTGCCGTCTCAAGACCCTGGCCATAAAGAAAATGCCGAAGTCGCAGGCGTACAGTTTTCCGTGCCGAAAAGCTTTACCTTGGAAGCTCCTCCGATTCAAGAGTTGCTTTCATGCGGCACAACAAATACGACCTCGCGTTGTTCGTTGCGGTGCCCGAACAACAACTTGACGATAAGTATTTGACGGCTCTTTCAAACACGCTGGTTTCACAATTGTTTCCGAAAGAAGAAGCGTTTCGCTGGAAGCTGTTACCGAGTGAATCCGATAGCAAGGTCAGCAAGTTTCAAACATCAAGTGGGAATACAAAAGGCTTCAATGATAAAAGACTTTTTCAAACGGATTACATTACGGTCAGGATTAGTGAGCGCGAAATCCTGGTTGGTTACATTACGCAGCTTGGACAATTTAGTAATAACGCGAAGTATTTGTTTGACCTTAAGGGCGTAGCCGGAATGTCTATGCCTGGCTGGTATGCACAAGCGCACGTGTTGGCTTCGGTCACAGGTGAAAAATACGAAGCGATAAATCCGGGGACGTCTATTCAGGCAATGCCAGTAAAGAAAAACTAATGCGTGGAGAATCAACGCGCAACCCAACACGCGCTTGCAGCGGACTCGCCAGTGAGCGGCTTTTAGCAATAGGTTCGTGGGCGAGCCGCTGAAGCGCAACGTTAGCCAGCTCCTCGGATATAGATAACTTGATCGAATGAGCACGAGTATAGAACTTCCGCCGTGGATCGACCCTCCTTGTTGGGAGGTGTCGCCGCCTGATTTGTCAGGGTTTATTTGCGAACTCAGTGCATTCGTGCCGGCAGGATCTGTGTTGTGCCTCGAGGGAGGAGATGCCGCTGATGTCGAGCAATATCTTCAAGCAAGGCCTGGTCCTATCGAGAACGAAACTAACCAGGGCTTTTTGAAGATGCGGCCTAAAGTCTTCTTCATGCCAATCACGAGAGAAAACCTTCGCGGCCTTGGAGATCTAACGGAGGTTCACGCTGAGATGGAAGTGTGCAGTAACCTGCGCGTATATGACGGTGAAAAAATAATCCTCTCGTGGCATGATTTGCCATCTGATCCAATTTATGTAACCAGCGCAATTGACGAGGCTGCATTGAGGAAATTCTGTGAAGCGCTTGGCTGTGAGTACTTGTTCCGCGCGTCCGCTGGCTAACAAAGCCTTGCAGCTGACGGCGCGACTGCGCGCTTCTCGAGTAATCTCTTTCTAACTATCTTGAATGCTGATCGCGCGCCGCAGCTGAAGGCCGTCGTTGGGTCGCCTGTTAACCTGATGCGACTGATTCTCATCTCAATTCTTGCGTTACTTCCCGCGGTGGTCTCCGGCCAAACGGCTAAGACCAATCGCTGCGTAAACCCAGAAGAAACCTGCATGGGCGAAGGTTGTAACAAACGCGTCCCTGTAATCTTCGGTGCAGACTTTCTCGTTCCGAAACTCAAGATAACGTTGATTGACAAGAACACTAACAAGCCTGCAGCAGGTGCAAAGATGGGCGTAGGTTACGGTTTTAAGTGGCTGGAGTACCCCTACTATCCTAACGACGAACATCCTTTCGGTGTCTGGACCGAGGCCAGTTATGCGACCGATGATTGTTTCGCCAATGAAGATGGCGTTATTGAAGTCGATGAATTCAAAGTTGAACCTCACGGCTACTACAAAGGAATTTACTCCGTTGGAAAGAAGCCCAAATTTACGACCGTTTCGATCGGCTATCAACTGCCGTACGTTGGATCGTCCAACAAACATTGCGCCACCGGCACGGACATTACTCGATCACAACTTGAAAAATGTCGGCGTAAAGGTCGTTGTGAGTTCACGTTCAGAGACGGCTGTCCATCGGAGTGGCGGTAATCGCAACGGCAGCCTAACAAAGCCTTGCAGCTGACGGCGCGATAGCGTGTTTCTCAAGTAACTTTTTTCCTTCAGCTTGAATGCTGATCGCGCGCCGCAGCTGAAGGCCATCGTTATATTGCTATCCGGTCCGACGAAATGAGCGTCATGTGAACCGATTAGTGTTGCTGATAACCTTTTTGGCTCTGTTGCTGATTAGTGGTTGCGCTGCGTTTATGAACTCATCTTCGAGTTCGTTCCTGTCTAATTTTTCTATGGAAGAGTTGGTGAAACAGAACCGCTCGGCCTCAGGAATGAGCTGCGCCAAAGGGGGAATGGGAGGGATGGGCGGTGGAAGCTTCAGTGTGGGTCGTGAGCAATCATCGAGTAACAAGATTTCCTCATTCTCGTGCCAGATCAACCCCGGCTCTTTTGATGAAGCTGCTTTCGTTGGGTCCCTGAAAGCTGATGTCGAGCAGGAAATCAATCGCAGTGGCGCTACAATTGTAAACCGAGGCAGCTCAGATCCCGCTGGATTCTATTTTGAATACAGCGAACGCAACATTCTCGGTCGTATAAGCATTGATGGGAAGAAGAGCGGGTCGAACTATTATTCCTTAGTAGCGAAGCTAGATGAAAAATCAGGAGCGGCTAGCAAGTAATCTTAGCGAACGGCGCAATATAACAATCCATCTGAGGCTGACGAGTCAAGAGAAAAGTGACTCAAGCAGGGTGTTTGGCAGCGTACGCCAACAGCGGAGAACCCTTCTTGCGCAAGCGCTCGAGATACCTCACCTCGTTGTAAGGGGTGCGGGTTAGCCAGCACTTCCAGATGATTCTGATCCACTTATAAGCTAAGGCTCTGACCGCCGCCTGGCGGTTTTTACCCTTGGCGATTTGCTGTTCGTAGTAGGCCCTGGCCCAGAAGGAATGCTTCACCGACTCACCCGCGTATTCGTGAAAGCTCTGGCGCATGAACTTGGGACAGAAGTAGCGCCAACGAACCCAGGTTGATTGACCGCTGCGTTCCAGCACCGGGGCAATGCCTGATAAGCAAGCGAGCTCCTGAGCCGTGGTCCAGCGAGTACGGTCCGCACCGATGACCGCCAGCAAGCGGGAAGCGTAGACAGCCCCGGCGCCGGGGAGGGACTGGAACAAATGAAAGTCCGGGTGGGCTGCGCACAGTTTCTCAATCTCCAGATCAAACTGCCTGACGGCCTCGATGGTAGTCTTCATCTGTGCCACCAGCGCGGTGATCATCAAGACGGAAGAGTTGATGATGGCGCGGTCGGTAGTCAGCGGCACACTCTCTTTGATGGCCGCGAGTCGCTTCTCCAGCGTGTCGGTGCGAACGGAGTGATGAGCGCGAAAGAAGTTCAAGAGGGTGGTGCGCTTGACGCCGCGGAGTCGTTCCAGAGCTGGCCAGCGCCGTAGGAAGTCGCAGACCAGGATGGTGGCGAGGTCAGGAAACCATGACAATACCTGGGGAAAGTAGCACTTCAGCAACGAAGTCAGGCGGTTGCTAAGGCGGGTGCGGTCGCCGATGAGCCGGCGGCGATGCTCGACCAGATAACGCAGGGTGCGGGTCTGGTCGTCGTCGGGATGCCAACACTTAAGCCGGTCGCTGTGTTGCATTAGCAACTCGGCCGCGTACTCCGCGTCGGTGGGATCGTCTTTGGCCCGGGAAGGCGTGAAGGCTTGGCGATACTTCGCGAGCGTGGTGGGATTGATGGTATAGATGACCAGGAAATCAAACTGCAGGAGCGCAAACAACAAGGGCCCACGCGACTGTTCGAGGCCCACGGCAATCTGTTGTCCCGGATAACCCGCGCGCAGGGAGCTGAAGTACTCGTTGATGGCTTGGGGAGTGTGCGGCAGCACCAGGCGGGTCTTCATCCCGGTGGTTGAATCGCACAAACAAAGGTCGTGCTTTTTGTCGGCCCAGTCGATGCCCAGGCAGGCTGCATATTGATTCATCAGGTCCTCCGCTAGAAAGCTGTAGGTTAATAAAGCATTTGGGAACCACAAACATGCTTTTCTTCAGCCCGGCGAAAGATTTATAGTAGAGCCGCTCAGTGCGACATCATTTGAGGGTTCGTTATTGGGCTAAAGCGGAGAGCGGGTGTGCGAAAGACT
>JBGPNE010000163.1:0-6308 GCA_041487335.1 Pyrinomonadaceae bacterium | reverse complement strand
TCTCTTTACAACCTTGAGGAGAATCTTCGCGCACAAGGGTACGATTTGATCAAGATCCCTTACGTTCTTCAGCTGAATAAGCGCGATCTGCCTAACACTATTCCAATCGAGGAGCTCGCTGCGGAGTTGCAACGCAAAGGCGAGCCAGTTGTCGAGGCGGTGGCTTCCACTGGAACAGGCGTCTTTGACACCCTCAAAGCAGTGGCAAAGCAGGTCTTAACAGAGCTGCGCAGGGGTTGAGGCTGCGGGGTCCCCAGCGCGGCAGCCGCGCTGGGGTGCTGTCGGAAGTCAATCCAAAGCCTTTAGCATCAGCAATCCGTCCCCACCATTCGTATAATATTTTGGCAATCGCTGAGTGACGGTATAACCCAGACTCTGGTAGAGCTTTTGTGCGGCTGTGTTGAGGGACCGAACTTCAAGGCGGACGAGCCGAACATTGCGGTGGCGAAATCCCGCTTCGACTTCTGACATGAGGCGCTTTGCGAGATGCCTTCGACGATGGTCTGGCGCAACGCCTACCGTTGTCACGTGGCCCGTGTGGTCGGGTTCAACTAGTCCGACTACAAATCCGACCATCGTTCCACCCGAAGTTACGGCGCGATAGGAAACTGATTCGCGTGCAGTCAGCAGATATTCAAAGGTTTCACGGCTGTACGCTTCACCATCGACGAAGCAGCGCTGGTCTAGTCTCCAACACTCGTCGAGCTGTGAAACGGTAAGAGGGCGAACGTCGTAGTTGAAGCCGACGGAGGGCCTTACCGGCCGTTCAGGCGGTTGGGGATAATCATCTGGTGGCCCTGATTGCGACCACCATCGTGAACGAATTTTCTTAAGTACAGCCATTGCCGTTATGCCTAGCGGGCTTCTCCGCAGTCTTCCCTAGTCTATCACCATAGTTTTCACAAGCACTAGATTACTAGCATGCAGTCGCCGTAGCTGTAAAATCGATAACCTGCGACGACCGCATGGCGGTATGCGTCCAATATGAGATCACGACGCGCGAAGGCACAAACCAACAGGAGCAAGGACGAGCGTGGAAGATGGAAATTCGTCAAGAGAGCATCGGTGATGCGAAACTTGTAGCCGGGAGTTATTGTGAGGTGCGCAGTCTTAGCACCAGGCTCAACTGTTCCTTGTGAGTTTACGGCAGACTCTAGTGCGCGTGTCGTTGTTGTCCCAACAGCGATCACTCGTCCACCACTGGAGCGTGCGGCATTTATCATGCGTGCCGCGTCCTCAGTGATTTGAAAGAGCTCCGGCGCGACGCTGTGGAGCCCGACATTTTCAACTCGCACTGGCTCGAATGTCCCGTAGCCGATATGTAATGTGATTTCGACGACTCGTGCGCCGCGAGCCAGCACTTCTTCAATAATTCGACGTGTGAAGTGGAGCCCGGCAGTGGGAGCGGCAATCGCGCCCCTCTCGCTCGCGAAAACTGTTTGATAACGCTCGCGATCTGCCGCGGAAGTTCCCGAAGGACGCTTAATATAAGGGGGAAGTGGTGTCTGGCCCAGCTCCCCCAGAACCGTTTCCAGCCTCTGGTCGCTATCAAATCGAAGCAGGCGCAGCCGATCTCCTGGCTCATCAAGCATTTCTGCCCGCAGTTTCGCATTCCCAAATCTTAGACCCGCACCTTGTTTCAGCCGGTGCCCTGGTCGCACGAGCGCCTCCCATACTAGCGGTTCAAGCTCGCGAACCAGCAAGACTTCAACGCGCCCGCCAGATGGGTCACGATCTCCAATCAGCCGTGCCGGAAACACGCGCGTGTTATTGAGGACTAGCACATCCCTGGCGCGGAGATAGTCGGGCAGCAATGCGAACTGGGAATCAATCCACGTCTGCGTATCACGATTCAGAAACAGCATCCGTGAAGCATCTCGCTGTTCCAGAGGTTGCTGCGCGATCAGTTCATCTGGAAGCTGGTAATCAAATTCTGAGATGTGCATCTAAGCAAGTGCTGCCAATTCCATTTACCCGGGTGATCCGGCTGGATGTTCCCGATGAAATATTGCGCTAAGCTGAGCGCCAAACAGAAGTATCAGACTCGATACGTAGCTCCAGGTCAATACAGCAACCACCGCGCCCACGGATCCATAGATCTGGTCGTAGTGAAAGTAGTTTAGGGTCCAGGCAAAGACATACTTGGCAAGTTCCCAAAGCAGGCCGCCGACTACAGCGCCGGGCAAGGTGTCGCGCAAAGTTACTTCGGCCTTGGGCATGAAACGGTAAACAACGACGAACAGTGCTACCGTGACCAAGAAACTTACGGCCGCGAAGATGCCTTGCCAGAATACGCTTCCGACTGAAAGGAGAAGTGGGAAGCGCTGAATCTGACGAGGAGAGAGTCTGCCTGCCATCTCTCGAAGAGCAACCACGAAAGAAGTAACGAGTACCGAGAGGGATAGCAACAAGCCGACAACTCCGATCATTCCGAGCGTCAGCAGCCGACCGTGCCAAAAGGTTCGGGCCGTTGTTTCCCAGATTCGATTCAAGGCTCGCTCGATCACCGTGAACACCCAGGAACCTGCCCACAAAACAACGATGACACAGGTAATGATGAGGCCCGCTCCCACCGACGAGAGCGAACGAATGGTTTCGCGTAAGAACTCTCCTGAGCCCGGATAAACTTCCACCGCGTGAGTCAGCATTTCCGTCGCGGCCGCAACCTGGTTGCCGATAGCCAGCAGCAACAGAAGCGCCGGAAAGAGCGCCATCAAGCCGAAATAGCTCATTGCGGCAGAGGACGTGAAGAGGTCATTTTCATGAAACTCGTGGATTGAGTGCCCCAGCATGGAGAGCCAGGGCGAACGATTACGCACACCGAACGAATGACGAGAGAACCAGGGAAATCTTCTCATTTGAACTCAGACCCGTGGAGGAAACCCTGCTTTGGATTCAACCCTAGCAAACTTTTCACGGAGAATCGAACAAACCAGGCTTGTGCGGGAGAGAAGGCTTGATGCCGAAATGTTCGTAAGCGAGGCGCGTTGCCATGCGCCCGCGGGGAGTGCGATCGAGGAATCCAATTTGAATCAGGTAAGGTTCGATGATCTCTTCAATCGAATCTTTCTCCTCATGGATCGAAGCGGAGATCGTTCCCAGGCCGACGGGACCGCCGCTAAACTTCTCAATTATCGTTAACAGAAGCTTGCGGTCCATCTCGTCCAGGCCATAGGTGTCGACTTCCATGCGGTTGAGCGCATCGTTGGCAACTTCCCTCGTAATGCCACCGTCGTAATCGACTTCTGCATAATCTCGTACGCGGCGCAAGAGGCGATTAACGATACGTGGGGTACCACGAGAGCGTCGCGCAATTTCCCGCGCCCCCCCTTCATCAATCTCGACTCCGAGAATTTCGGCGGAACGCTTACAGATGACTTCGAGATCTTCAGATGGGTAAAAATCCAGATGAAAAACGATTCCGAACCGTCCGCGTAGCGGGGCAGTAAGCAATCCCGCTCGCGTTGTAGCTCCCACCAAAGTGAATTTAGGCAGCTCAAGCTTAATGGAGCGAGCACCCGCGCCCTGGCCGATCAACAAGTCAAGTTGGTAGTCCTCCATTGCGGGATAGAGTTTTTCTTCAAGCGCCGCGAGCAGGCGATGGATTTCGTCAATGAATAGGACGTCGCCTTCTTGAAGATTTGTTAGTAGCGCAGCGATGTCCCCAGCTTTCTCGATTGCCGGACCGGCAGTCGAACGGAGTTCCGCTCCCATTTCATTGGCGATTATGTGGGCAAGCGTTGTTTTGCCGAGTCCTGGCGGCCCAGTCAAGAGAACGTGATCGAGCGCTTCGCGGCGACGCAAAGCGGCCTGCATGTAGACGCGCAGGTTCTCTTTGACCTGTCGCTGGCCAATGTAGTCGGCAAGGCGCGTCGGACGAACCGTCAATTCAAACCGACGCTCGTCATCGTTCAGCGGTGTATCGCGCACATGAGCTGATTCAGGTTCGGTCGACATTGAATGCTAGGATGCCCCGGAGGGCGAGCAATGAGACTTGTTAGTTGCGCGTTACGGAAAACTCGTCCATGTACTTCAAAAACAGACCCTTCTTCCAAATTGACAGTTCATTATTAAATAGCCTCGAAAGAATCTCAATCTTCAATTGAGCGTTGTAGTTCTGATCATCCAACATTCTCACAGCAAACTCCTTGAGCTTGATATGAAGATCACCGGTAAGTGATTTATGTGAATGTTGGATGTAATAATCGCGGAATCGCGCACTGTTGTTTTGAGAATAGTGCATAAGGGAGAATTCAAGCTGAAAATGTCCAGTTTTGCTCAAAAAATCTCTGGCGCGACAACCAATCGCAATTAAGGGCGGGTTATTGAAGAACTCCAACTCTTTTTTGAGAATAATTAACCAGTTCGCGTATCGTTGGTTTCTCTGTAGATGTGCCATCACGATATTCATCGCGCCTTTCGATATGTCAGTGATATGGTAATCAAATGAATCATGACAAAGAAAATGGTAAAGGCAATAGTGAAGAATAAAGTCCTCTTCAGAATAAAGAAAGTTGTGGAATCCACGATTAACCAAGGTTTGGAAAGTTTCTGGGGTCATCCGGTTGAGAGAAGGCTCCATAGCATATAGTACTCCCCAAAAACTGGACAGGTGAATAAGATATAAAATCGGTGCCTCTTGGGAGGGACTGATGAGGAAACAGCGGCAGCAGTACAGCTCGGAGTTCAAGAGCAAGGTGGCGCTGGAAGGGATTAAGGGAGTACGCACCGTCAACGAGATCGCCACGCACTACGAGGTACATCCAACGCAAGTTGCGCAGTGGAAGAAACAGGCTCTGGACCACCTGCGGGACGCCTTTGCGGATGGTCGGAAACGGCGCGAGCAGGCAGATACGGAGTTGCAGAATCAACTCTATCAGCAAATCGGTCAGCTCAAAGTGGAGCTGGACTGGTTGAAAAAAAAAGCTGGCCTGCTCAGTTGAGGTGAAGCGCAGTCTGGTTGAGCCGGAGCATCGGCAACTGAGCATCGCCCGTCAATGTCGGTTGTTGGGTTTGGCGCGTGCGAGCCGGTACTACGCACCCGGTGGTGAAGGCGAAACGAATCTACGGCTGATGGGCCTGATCGACGAGCAGTACACGCACACCCCGTTCTATGGGGTGCCGCGCATGACCGCTTGGTTGAGAGCACAAGGTGAGCGAGTCAATGAAAAGCGCGTACGACGCTTGATGCGAAAGATGGGAATACAGGCAATCTATCAGAAACCGCACTTGAGTCAGCCGGCGCCGGGACAGCGGATCTATCCGTATTTGCTGAGGAATGTGGCAATTACGCGGGTCAATCAGGTGTGGAGCACGGACATAACGTACATCCGATTGTGCCATGGATTCGTCTATCTGGTGGCCATCATGGACTGGTTCAGCCGCTATGTGTTGTCCTGGGAACTGTCGATCACTTTGGAGTCGAACTTCTGTTTGGCGGCGCTGGATTGGGCCTTGCGGTTGGCGCGCCCAGAGATCTTCAACTCGGACCAGGGCTCGCAGTTCACCAGCAGTGAATTCACCGGCCGCCTGTTGGCCCATGACATTTTGATCAGCATGGACGGCAGAGGGCGGGCGCTGGATAACATCTTCGTGGAACGGTTGTGGCGCACGGTGAAATATGAGGAAGTATATTTGAAGGAGTACACCGGTATGGCCACCGCCGTGCAGAGCTTGCGGACATATTTCGAGTTCTACAATCGCGAGCGGTTGCACCAGTCGCTGGGCTACAAAACGCCGGCAGAAATTTATGGCGAGGGGAAATGAAAATGGGTGAGGAGTCCGTAACGCGGGCAGTAGCCTCCGCTGCGGAGGCTGTCAAGGGTCGAGATGAACGCGCCGCGCGCAAAGCTGCGCGTCGCGCCCTTGACAGCCTTCCTCGCTCCGGCTGGAAGGACTATAAGGGGAGCTACCGCTCCCCGTTTGAAAACGGCACCAGACTATCTTATTCGAGCCGATTTTCTGTCTTGACAATGGGGAGTACCTTACTGTGGTGGTTGTTCCTCCATTTTCTTCTGCTTAGCGACATCTTCCTTGATATAGGTATCCTCCATGATAATCGCATACTTTATTTTCAAATTAACTGCCGGCAACTGACTTAGATTTCGAAAGGGAAACCGTACTCGATAATGCTTACGAAGTTCTAGTCCTTGCGCATTCAGTCGTTGAGTTTCTGATTTGATATCTTCATCAGTTTGCATCGGAACAATTGGAAAGATAGGAATATACCGCTTCGGATCCCAAAACGCTATTTCTGTGTAGACGCGATACCGATTTTTAAAAGTGAGCTGGTCAAAAACCGGATAAAC
>JBGPNE010000162.1:0-6333 GCA_041487335.1 Pyrinomonadaceae bacterium | reverse complement strand
AAGGACGCCCGGAATGACGATGACCGGACGCTTTCCAGTTCTGGCCCGCGCTTCCGCGAAGATCCGTTCCAGATTCGGCGTGCGCTTAGCCGAAATGCATCCGGATGAAATTAAGGAAGAAAAAATAATTGAGGCTAGAAGAAGAGTCGTGATCCGCAGAATTAGTTGCCTTGGTTGTCGCAAATTGGAGGTACTTGTTGGCAAAGTGGGTTGGTGAGTTAGATTATCGGAAAACGAGTGTTGGATTAGCTGGCGTACAACGAGCTGAGAAGGCCTGCAATAACCCCGCGCCAGCAAGCGAAAGAAGGTAGCCAGTGGCTTGGTCACTCCCGCTTTTCGACGACTGACTCCTGCGCCGCTTCCCATCTTCGATTAATTAAGCTGGCGACGAAACCCGCGCCGAAGCCGTTGTCAATATTCACCACCGTCACGTTTGAAGCGCAGGAATTTAGCATCCCCAACAGTGCGGCCACACCACCGAAAGATGCGCCGTAACCGACACTGGTTGGCACCGCAATCACGGGTATGCTAACCAGCCCACCGACAACCGAAGGCAACGCCCCTTCCATTCCTGCGGCGACGATAGCAACTCGAGCGCGTTGCAGCAATGCGCGCTCAGCCAAAACGCGATGAATACCGGCAACACCGACATCCCAAACTCTCTCCACGCGATTTCCCATTGCCTCAGAAGTAAGCGCTGCTTCCTCAGCTACCGGAATATCACTGGTCCCGGCCGTGACCACCGCAATCGTTCCCACACCCCGTTCAGTGCGGTCCTTTTGGATCCGGATTAACCGTGCAGTCTCATGCCATTCAGCTTCAGTTACGACATTTCGCACCTCCCCAAATGTGCCCTCGTCTGTATGCGTAACGATCACATTTGGGGAATGCTTGACCAAACGCTCAACAATACCAACCACTTGCGCGCGTGTTTTTCCCGCACCGAAAACTACCTCCGGAAACCCTTGACGCGTAGCCCGCGAATGATCGACGCGCGCATAGCCGATGTCTTCGTAATGCAGATCCTTGATGCGTCTGCCCGCTTGGCGCATGTCCAGTTCCCCACTCTTATATGCGGCCAACAGCTTTTCTAATTCTTGTAGATCCATCGGTTTAGTTGCACGCATTCTAGCATCGAATATCACAGCCTTAAATCGACCTCAAGACGTTTAGACCGTCTCCTTGCGATTAACCTACTCGCCAAGTAAGATTCTTCCGTCTCATCAATATGGAACTAA
This sequence comes from Pyrinomonadaceae bacterium, assembly GCA_041487335.1. Taxonomy (GTDB): domain Bacteria; phylum Acidobacteriota; class Blastocatellia; order Pyrinomonadales; family Pyrinomonadaceae; genus PSRF01. The sequence goes on along the minus strand of JBGPNE010000162.1, from coordinate 5,095 downwards.
CTGTAGCAATCACGGGAGCATCAGGTTCGATCTACGCACAGCGGACTCTTGTTTATATGGCGGCTAGTGGCGTTGTCGAACGTATAAACCTGATCCTGTCGCAATCGGCGGAAACGGTTGCGCGGGTCGAGCTTGGTGTTGATTTGCGCGGAGCTGGCGATGCGACTATTAATGAGTGGATCGGTCTGCCGCGTAGTTCAAAACTGATTCATCTGCATCGCCTGGACAACATGGCGGCCAAGCCCTCATCGGGTTCTCATCCGCAGCAAGGAATGGTTATCATACCTTGTTCGATGGGAACGCTCGGAGCGGTTGCTTCCGGGGCAGGAACAAATCTCATTCATCGCGCAGCAGATGTGACGCTCAAGGAAGGACGCAGGCTTGTGATTGTGCCTCGTGAGGCTCCCTACAACGCTATTCATCTCGAAAATATGCTGCGGCTGGCCCGTGCAGGCGCGCACATTATTCCCGCAAGTCCTGGTTTCTACCATCGCCCTCAAACAATCGACGAGCTGGTAGACCATCTGGTCTTCCGCATCCTTGATCATTTGGGTGTTCCTCACTCGCAGTCAACGCAGTGGCAGGGGCTGAGACAACCGTCGAGTGAATTGGCCAGTGTGAGAGAGGACTAGGCCTCGGGCGGCGGGCGACAGCTAAAGACTAAAGAGTGTCGACAATTCTACGAAATGTTCGCATCACCCTCGAGATGATTAAGATCGAGCATACGCTTTTTGCGTTGCCGTTCGCTTTTCTCGGTGCGATTCTCGCGGCAAATGGATTGCCGTCTCCGAAACAAATTCTCTGGATCACGCTCGCAATGGTTGGCGCGCGTTCGACGGCGATGGCTTTCAATAGGATTGCTGACAGGCAATACGACGCCCGCAATCCGCGCACCCGCATGCGTGCTATTCCCGCGGGCTTGCTCTCGGCTGGCTTCGTTTGGGCGTTTACGATCCTTTCAGCAGCCCTCTTCTTCATTGCCGCCGCAATGCTGAATCGCCTGACGCTGATTCTCGCTCCGGTCGCGCTGGCAAGCGTTGTTTTCTACTCGTTCACGAAACGCTGGACGATGCTTTCTCATCTTGTTCTCGGCTGGTGTCTGTCGATTGCGCCAACCGGCGCGTGGACAGCTGTTCGCGGCGTGATCGATAGTCCGGTTCCGCTGCTACTTTCAGTCGTTGTGCTGCTCTGGACGGCCGGCTTTGATGTCCTGTATGCGTGTCAGGACTATGATTTTGATCGACGCGAAGGTTTGCGTTCGATTCCTGCTCGTTTCGGCATTTCACGCTCGCTCTGGATTGCTCGTACGCTGCACGGGGGAGCGTTTGCTGCGTTGGTTGGACTATACTGGTACACACAGCTTGGACGCCTCGCTTTGATTGGGGTGATTGCAACCGGAGCGTTGCTCCTCTACCAGCACCGGCTGGTTCGAGCCGACGATTTGAGCGGGCTGAATGCAGCTTTCTTTACGACGAACGCGTTTGTGAGCGTGATTCTCTTCATAACCTTTGGCGGCGCTGCCCTCATTAGGACCTTCTGATGAATTTTTCACAAGACGTAAGGCTTACTGAAATCGCCGCCAGAATTAGTGGCGGCGAGCGGCTTTCATTTGACGATGGCGTCGCGCTCTATGCTACTCATGATCTCCCCGCGCTGGGAAAACTGGCAGATACAGTTCGCCGCAGAAAGCATGGCCAGACGACGTATTTCAATGTCAATCGGCATTTCAATCCCACAAATATCTGCTATGCCGACTGTAAGTTCTGTGGATTCTATCGCACGCCGCGTCAGCCAGATGCCTACACACACAATATCGCCGACAGCCTCCGTATTGCCGGCGAGGCCGTGAGAGAGGGGGCGACGGAACTGCACATTACCGGCGGCCTGAACACGAAGCTCCCATTCAGTTACTTCACTGATCTGCTATCGTCGCTTAAGAAGCATTACTCACAGCTCAATCTTAAAGCCTTCACGATGGTCGAGCTGGATCACTTCTCCCATTTCTATAAGATGGAAGACGAAGACGTGATTCAGCAACTGATCGACGCCGGCCTGGATTCATGCCCGGGTGGTGGCGCTGAGATATTTCGGGAGCCCACACGTTCAATGATCTGCGCCCACAAATGCGATGCCGAGCGCTGGCTCGAGTTGTCTGGGAAAGTTCACGTAGCCGGATTGAAAACCAATGCGACGATGCTTTATGGTCATATCGAGTCGATCGAAGATCGCGTCGACCATCTCATAAGGTTGCGGCAACAGCAGGAAAGATCGCACGGATTCCAGTGCTTCATTCCCCTCGCCTTCTATCCGGAGAAAACTCAGCTAGACCATCTTCCCGGGCCCTCCGGTGTCGACTCATTGAAAACAATGGCTGTGTCGCGTCTGCTGCTGGATAACTTTGATCATGTCAAGGCTTACTGGGTGATGTTGGGAAAGCATCTGGCTCAAGTCGCACTTCATTACGGCGCGGATGATATTGACGGTACGATCACCGAGGGTGGTGAGCTTTCTGAGAGCTATTCGATCGCGTCTAATAATGAAGTCAGGATGTCGAAGCCGGAGCTTGTTGCTTTGATCGAAGATGCCGGATTCGAAGCCGTTGAGAGGGATACGGTCTATAACCGCGTGGAACGAAGCAGTGCCAGCCTGGTTTAAGTCGCTTAAAGTGTTATCACCGCCATCGCTCTAACTTACTAAGAATCGAGATCACGACAGTCTTATGCCAATGGAAACCGGAACACGCACGATTACCGTCGCACATTCGCCCGACTCCGATGACGCATTCATGTTTTACGGGCTTGCGACAAATAAACTCAACACCGGTGATTTGACGTTCACACACGTTCTCAAGGACATACAGACTTTGAATGAAGAGGCGATGCGAGGGATTTACGACGTGACGGCCATCAGCTTCCATGCATATGCCTACGTCGCTGACAAGTACGCCCTTCTACCTCATGGGGCTTCGATTGGTGACAATTATGGCCCGGTCCTGGTTTCCCGGGAGCTTGCAAAAGCAGAAGAAATATCAAATCTGAAAATCGCCGTACCAGGCATCTTAACGAGCGCGTTCCTGGCGCTGCGAATCCTTAATTCGGATTTCGAATATGAGGTTGTGCCCTTCGACAGAATAATCGAGGCCGTCCAGAATGGTCGATGTGATGCAGGTCTATTGATCCACGAAGGCCAACTCTTCTACGAATCTATGGGCCTTCACAAGGTCGTGGATCTGGGCGAGTGGTGGCACGAGACGACTGGCCTGCCGCTGCCGATGGGTGGCAATGCGATACGGCGCGATATTGGAGCGGAACTCATGCGAGAAGTCTCTCAGCTTCTGCGCGAAAGCATTCGCTACTCACTCGATAATCGCGAAGATGCTCTTCAGTATGCAATGCAATTCGCCAGGAACATGGATACTGCGCTGGCGGATCGATTCGTCGCGATGTGGGTTAATGATCTGACGCTTGACTACACTGAGCGGGGACATGAGGCTGTTCGGCGCCTGCTCACGGAAGGCTTCGAGCGAGGCATCATTCCGAATCGCGTCGATGTTGAGTTTGTCGGCTGAAGTTAAAAGATCTCAAGAGTCCCGAATGAACCGGTAAGAGTTAGAACGTTTTCGCGGACTGGGGTTTAGAATGGCGAGCTTTTGATAGGAAGCGTTCTCTGCCCCTCGTTGCAGGTGCTGGGGCGTGCGCGGTGACATGAGATGCCAACCCCGCCCAGAAGGAGCGGCAAAGCCACCGCGCACGTCATCGGCTAACAAGCTTTTATCAAGCTCCTCCCAAGAGCTTAATTTGGCGTCCATTCCCATGTAACAACGCTGCCGCTCGGCGATGCGATCAGCTCGCGCGTAGAGGTTCATGGGAATTTCAGCCGCTGCCGTCACCGATGTGAGGACTTTAAGAATCGTTCCTTCAATCTTCTTACTCGCCCGTTGTGGGTATAGGATTCTAACCGTTACCCAAAGGACTCTGGCGCCTAATCTCAGCAACGCAACCGGCGAAGCGGAGGATAACTGTCACTGTGGAAGGCACCTTACATCATATGCAGGGAACTTTGCAACACCCCGGGCTGCTCATGACCCTTTGCCAACGCGTCGATTGGCAACAAGTGACTTTCCCAGGACATCTGAGGTCATATCCTTTTGGAACGAGCGCTGTTCTCCTTAAATCTCTATAACCTTGGGAGACAAGAAGTAATGCTTGATAAAAGACTTATTAGGACTCTGAGCTTCGTCATCGCGCCTCTTACGCTGTTTATAACCGCGATAATCGCAACTCCAATCCTGTCTGCTCAGCAACCGACTGGTAGCTCCGCTCCCCTGAGCCAGGCTGAGGCTGATCGCGTTATCGCCGCATTCACTGCAAAAGAAGGCCAGTTCCGAAGGGCACTCAACCTGTACTCATTCAAGCGCGATGCAATAGTGCAGAGTCTCGGGATGGGGGGCCAGGTTGCCGGCGAGTATCATCGGGTTTCCTATTTCACGTTTGATGACCAGGGAAACCGCTACGAAAAGATCAGCTTCTTTCCCATGCCTTCATTTGGTGGAGTGACTCAGGAAGACCTGGAAGACCTTGGCGGAATTGAACCCTTTGCGCTGGAGCCCTCGAAGATTGATCGATACAACATCAAGTACGTGGGCAAAGAGAAGATAGATGAGTTGAATCTTTACGTCTTTGATGTCGCTCCAAAGGTGATGCCCGATCCAAAGAAGACCAAAGAGCGACTTTTTACGGGGCGCATTTGGGTGGATGATCAGGATCTCCAGATCGTGAAGACTAAAGGAAAGGGAGTACCGGAAACCAAGATCAACAAATTTCCCACGGTCGAAACTTATCGTGAGCAGATTGATGGCCGCTACTGGTTTCCCACCTACTCTTATGCTGATGAGGAACTGATCTTCGACAACGGTGAGCCACTACATGTGCGCATGCAAGTGAAGTACTCGGATTTTGCGCCTGCGCGCGCGACCCTGAAGATCACCGAGGTCGATAATCCTGATACTCAAAAGAAGGAACCGAAACCGACTACTCCGCCCAAGCAGAAGCCCTGAACACTGATTGCATGGTTTGATTAGTTCCCGGCGGGTGTT
>JBGPNE010000161.1:0-6335 GCA_041487335.1 Pyrinomonadaceae bacterium | reverse complement strand
CTTTCGCTTGATTACAAGCGATAAGTCACAGCGATTTCGCTTTGATGGCGGGTTCGCCAGAAGCAGGTTCAATAACCCGAACGATCCTTCTCTTAATCGGGGATTTGGAGTGGTGGCCGTGCGCGAGACCACACGCAATGCCCGCTACCTGCAAGCCAGCTACGACATTCTGAAGGGTATGTCCTTAACCAAAACCAAGAAGGTCAATCTCACCTTCAATTATCGGCACGAAAGAGTTGACCCGCTGTTTCGCAGCGTTGCGGCCTATGTCCAGGCAAACCACTACCAGAACCAATTCGAATTGGTGGGGAGCATTGGCGAGATTAACGTAGGTTTCTCGGATTTCCGTTTCAACGATAACCTGGACAATATTCCCTCCATTCTCAAAGCTTTTACGCGGCGCAACGGTTTGATTCTGGGCGTGCCGCTGGGGTCACTGTTTGGCAACCAGGCGAAGCCTTCGCGGTGGCTACCAGGACTATCGTATAGCTTTGATCAAACCCATCAGTTCGCGGAAGCTGTGCCGAGCAACGGGGACTTCAAGGCCCCACAGATCCCGGACCAGATCAGCACTAATCAAAGCTTCTCAACCGAGTGGCAAGCAAGCAAATGGCGGTTTGGTTATCACTTCAATGATTCGTTTCAAGATAACCGGTCGGACAGAGACGGAGTGCCTGTTTTATCTACTCAAGGAAACATAGTCCATGGATTGACATTCGGACTTGCTGCGGCCAGGTCGCTCGATCTCAATTTCAATTTCAGCGGAGAGAAGTTGGATAGCAGAGACTCGAATGCCAACAAGGATAAAGAGCGCAATGACACGATGCTGCGATTCGGCATTGGCGCCAATTGGAGGACAACAAAGAGCTCTGCCTTTGCGGTGAACATATCCAACACGTTAGCGCATTCACTGGGCGATCTCTCCAAAACCAGCAACAGAAGAGACACGGAGTTTGATCTGCAATGGTCTTACAGGTTCGGTTGGGAGAAGAGTCATCTAAGAAAGGTTCAGGGGCAGTTCTCTATCAGGTACGCAAACCGGTATGCTCGATCTTTGGACCATCTCTTTGGAATTAACAGTCTAACTAGAGGCCAGACGCTGAACGCCGGTTTGAGCTTCACTTTCTTTTAGGAGCCAGAGCATGTGCGACACGAAGTATGAATGCTCGAGTTCGAAAGCCGGGCGTGACTCGCGAGGGCTTTCTTGCACAGTGCAAACGCGGGAAGTTGTTGAAACGGTTGACTGCCATTGGCTTCCTTTGTTCACCTGGCGGGCTGAAACCTGGAGCGAATGAGAATGCAGGAGAGACTTAGGGACGGCGGCACCCGAACGTGATTCCGTTGACTAACCGCCGGGAGGCGATTATGAAAAAAATCCTGATACCGATCTTATCTCTGTTCTTACTGGCGCTGGGCTTGTTTCCCAGCGCTGCACAGCGGAACCAGGGAATCAAGGTCGCTCCCAATGGAGTGAATGTCAATGCCAACGGTTCGACGGTAGTGCTGCTTACGTTTGGGCCGCTGACCTCGCAGGCGCCTGCCGAAGGCTGCTGGTGCGGTGAGTTGGTCTCGGCAACGCCTGACGTCGGGTTCAAATGCGATCTGGCAACGATCTTTGGTTGCCTTCCGACGCGCTTTGATCTTTCGACACGCAGTGGGAGCGGCGGCTTTACAGATGTCATGACCATTCCCAATTCGGTGACCAGGCGCGCCTACCAAGCTGCCCAAGAAGGCGCTGCGTCCAGTTTCTTCTACGTGCGGAGATTCATAAACACGAAGGGTGGTCGTGATGAGTATGTCTCAGTCACTTGCCGTATGGGAAGCGGCGGAGCGCGTTCAGTTTTCGCCCTGACTGATGTGAAACTATTGTTTGCTATCAATAAGCCGGTTCTTATAGTGAGTCCTGGCGATAAGCTGCCGCCGATAAAAGCTGAGATAGCCTACAACGGCACAGGACGACTCAAGGGCCGATGGGAAGTAGTAAAGCCAGGCGAGGAGTTGCCGTCTGCGCGCGATCTGTTGACCGAAGCTACGCTGCCTCTTGAAGAGCGAGGAACACAACAGCGCTATACGCAGATAAGCACCTTCAACTATCTGTTGCCGCCCACGGGAAAATTCACGTTGCCTGGTCCGGAGGCGTCAAATCTGCCAAACACGGTTGCCGGGCAATACCTCGTCTTACTCAGAATCGAAGCGACGGATGATAAGGAGGGTGACGCTAACCTCGCCGCAGTCGGGGTGGGCCCTGGCGTCGTTCACAGCGGCGCGGTGGCCGGATTCCCAATTCCGCCGCTGCGTTATTTGGTCGGTGGCGGACCCGACGCCCAACTGACGAGTGAGTTGGCTTTACTCTGGCCAGCAGAAAATGACATTCGCGAGTTAGGCGTGGCGGTAGATTTTAGTTGGACCGAGATTGAGCAAGCTGCTTTTTATCGGCTTGAACTGGGGGATGGGCAAGGGAGAGCGATTTTCTCTGCCTTGGTGTTGTCGGGAACCCGGACTTATCGGTCTCCAGCCTGGCTGAAAAACAGAGTTGGGGATGGGAATGTGCGGTGGCGCGTGCTGGCGCTCGATCAAAACGGAAGCTCAATTAGCGAGACTCCATGGCGTACCCTACGGTTGACGAGATCAGATTAATAGGTTGGGGGATCCCTGGTCCCATCGTGTTGTCCAAAGTCCGATGTCCCAATATCCAAAATCCCTTTTGTCCAACCTTGTAGGTTAACTCGCGGCAGCCCACGCATCTCACCTTGTCGTGTTCTGGAGCCGCTCTTATTCAACTAGATCAATGCTGGCCTTCACAACAGCCAGTTTGACACCACACAACCTGCGGGCTACCATGCCTTCCTCGACAAAAACTCTTTTCAATTTCATTCTGTAATCGAACGCTTCGATAACTTGATGACTCTCGGCGTAGTTGAAAGCGTTATTGACCTCGTAGGCAATACTCCCCTGCTCCATCTTTCTCGTTTCGCCCGACCTCCGCTCGCCGACATTTACGCCAAACTGGAATTTTTCAACCCGGGCGGCTCTGTAAAGGACCGGGCCGCGCTGGGAATGATTCTCGATGCTGAACGAAAGGGGCTTTTGCGACCCGGTTCGACAATCATTGAACCAACAGCCGGAAACACAGGTATAGGGCTTGCGCTTATCGGCGTGGCTCGCGGCTATCATGTTATTCTCTGCGTGCCCCGGGGCTATGCAATTGAAAAGATGAAACTGATGGAGGCACTGGGCGGGGAAATCGAGTACGTGCCCGGAGAGGAAGGCATGAAAGGGGCGATTGCTTGCGCGCGTGAGCTGGCCAGCAAGATCGAAGGCAGCTTCATTCCGCAGCAGTTTGAAAACCGCGCCAATCCCTGTTTCCATCAGATGACGACTGCGCGCGAGATCATCGAACAGATGCAAGGGCGCATCGACGCAGTGGTCATCGGAGCAGGCACTTCGGGTACATTCGTCGGTGTTTCGCGAGCAGTTAAGGAAATAAACCCGCGCGCGCTTTGTATACTTGTAGAACCGGAAGGATCGATTTACGGCGGCGGCCCGCCGGGTCCAAAGAAGATCGAAGGCATTGGCCAGGTCAATTTCTTGCCCGCAATCTATGATGCAGATCTTCCAGACGAGATCATGATGGTGATGAACGACGAAGCATGTGCCGCAATCCGAACTCTGGCGAAGACTGAAGGCGTTTTGGGAGGCTGGTCTTCAGGCGCTGCTGCCGCGGCTGCCTACCGCGTAGCTCAACGACTAGGGGAAGGCAAACGCGTCATCACTATATTTCCAGACGGAGCTGAGCGCTATTTGAGCCAGGGAATTCTCGACGGGTAAATAGTAAATCGTAAATGGTAAATGGACCGTGATGCATTTACCGTTACGCTTGATTGCTCGGTTCTCATTGACCGCATTTGACCATTTACTATTTACTATTCACTATTCACCGGATATGGGCTTCGCAACGATTGCAATTCATAGCGGACAGGAGCCGGACCCAACTACAGGCGCGGTGACAGTTCCGATCTATCAAACTTCAACGTATGCCCAGGAGGGTCTGGGAAAGCATAAAGGCTACGAGTATGCGCGTACTCAGAATCCGACGCGCCACGCGCTCGAGCGTAACATTGCCGCGCTTGAAGGCGGCCAATACGGATTCGCTTTTGCTTCAGGGATGGCAGCAATTGACGCTACTCTACGGCTTGTCAAAGCCGGCGAACATGTAATCGTTTCTGATAACACCTATGGCGGCACATCTCGGTTGTTCACGCGCGTACTTGCGAACTACAACCTGGAATTTGATTTCGTCGACACCTCTGACGCGCTGAACGTTGAGGCAGCAATTAAGCCAAACACGAAAATGGTCTTTATCGAGACGCCCACGAATCCGGTGATGATCTTGACTGACCTTCGTGAGGTAAGCGAAGTAGCACATCGAGCGGGCGCGCGCGTTGTCTGCGATAACACGTTTATGTCACCCTACCTGCAACGCCCGCTTGAGTTTGGCGTCGATGTAGTGGTCCACTCGACTACTAAGTATTTGAACGGACACTCCGACGGAGTCGGCGGCGTCGTTGTTTTGAATAATGAGGATGACGCAGCGTGGATTGGCTTCATCCAAAACAGCGCCGGTGCGATTCTCTCGCCTTTCGATTCCTGGCTCGTAATGCGCGGCACAAAAACGCTGGCCCTGCGCATGGAACAACACGATAAGTCGGGCCGCGCAGTGGCCGCGTTTCTGGAAGAGCATCCGAAGGTGAAAAAGGTCTATTATCCAGGCTCTGCTTCACATCCGCAGCATGCGCTGGCAAAACGTCAGCAGCAGGGTTTTGGCGGGATGGTGGCTTTTGATGTTGGTTCGCTTTCAGGGGCGCGGATAGTGCTCGAATCTGTTAAGCTATGCACTCTCGCCGAAAGCCTGGGTGGAGTTGAAACACTGGTTTCGCATCCCGCAACCATGACTCACGCGTCCGTGGACACTGAAAAGCGGGAGCGTTTAGGCATTACCGACGGCCTCGTTAGAATCTCCGTCGGACTTGAAGACACGGATGACATAATAGCCGATCTCGACCAAGCTCTAAATAAAAGTTAAGCTTGAAGAAAGTGACAGCTAAACTGTAGAAGGGTTAAAATTCAGCCTTAATAGATCGTCTTCTGCTCTCCTTTATGCACGTAGAGTTGCATGCAAAATCTGATGTTGGTCGTGTCCGCAGGGGCAACGAGGACAGTTTTCTCGTCCTCGAACTTTCTACTCAGCAGACCTGGACGGGATCCGACGGCGCTGAACCTCCGCAGGAACTGACTGGCTTCGAGCTGGGAGAAAAGGGTTTGGTTCTCGTCGTATCTGACGGAATGGGCGGCGCGCTCGCCGGCGATGTTGCCAGCCGGATGGCCGTAGATTCGGTGCGTGAGATGCTGATGGGAAGCGAGTCGAAAGCAGGTTGCGACCCGGAGAGTCCGCTGGTCGATTGCTTGAAGAACGCCACCGTCTACGCCAACCTCGCCATCCATGTGCGCAGCCAGGAAGACTCGCGCTGCGCCGGCATGGGCGCAACCTTCACGGGAGCAGCCGTAAGGGGCGACATGTTGGATCTCGTCCAGGTGGGTGACAGCCGCGCATACATCATTCGCAAAAATCAGATTCGGCTGGCGACCAAAGACCAGTCGCTTGTGCAACAGCTTGTGGACGTCGGCCAAATCAGCGAGGCAGAGGCCGAGACTCACATGTTTCGCAACGTGATTCTGCAGGCACTTGGTGCGCAAAGCGAAGTCACGCCCGTCACTGGCAGGATTCGTTTGCGCCGTGAGGACACTCTGCTGCTTTGCAGTGATGGACTATCAGGCAAGCTGCGCGCGGAAGATATTCAAAACATTGTCGCGAGTAGTCCTGAGCTTGCTAAAGCGTGCAATGAACTGATCGCCGAGGCAAACACGCGCGGCGGCGAAGACAACATCACGGTCGTCCTCGCCCGCTTCACAGGCGATGAACTGGAAGAGCCCGCCAGCGATCGCATTACTATCGAGCTTCCCCCGCTCGAAGAAGATAAAACGCTCGACGATAATTTCGAAGCGGACACAGAGCCCCGCTGAGCAAGCCTTCACTCACTCGCTCCAGATTTTCCCGCGCCCTCTGAGTAGCAATCCGGCGTTCCAAATAAGCAGTATTACGGTTGTTAACAGCACCACTACTTGGAGCGCCTGTGCCGGAGGTCGTTCAGGAAGGTCAGCGAGAATGTGTGAAAACTCAACTACAGAACCGAGAGCGGTAGCGACCGGATGCTGCACTCAACGAACGTATCACGGAGCTAGGCCAGTTGAGTGCCAATGATGTGCCGTAAATTGAT
>JBGPNE010000160.1:0-6346 GCA_041487335.1 Pyrinomonadaceae bacterium | reverse complement strand
TGAGTAGATGGATAACAGCCGATCACCGACGACTTTCAGGGCCCACTCGGCGTTTGCTCGCTCCTGGACTATGTAGCTCTCAACGTCGCTGATCAGCTTCTTATCCTCGACCAGGAGCAAGTGTGCGTCAAAAATGTAAGCATGATCTTTTCCCAGTTCTTTTTCCGCTCGTTGTTTAATTGCTAGCAACTGCCGCCTGGCCAGACGCACAGCTGCGCGAAACCGACGGAGCTCCCTCTCCAACTCCGCATCGTCAATCTGTGCACGATAGACGTATCGCGTGCCATCGTGCATCCGCAGCACTCGCCCAATGACGATTCCTTCAGAGACTCCAAGTCCCTTCCAGCGAATCTCCTGAGCTTCCGCCATTACTCGTTCGATCCCTGCTCTCTTCTCTAAAGCATCGGAGAACAGATCGTCCAAAGCGCTCATCGCCTCTTTCTCGTCAGTGCCCTCGGCGATTGCGCGCAAGTCGGTGCCGCTGCCCGCAGCAAGCATTAGAACACTGAGAATCGATTTCGCATCGGCGCTGGCGCTATCGTCGATGCGTTGAAGTTGTAACTTACACTCGAAGCGACTCGCTACCCGCACGAGTTTTGCTGCCGCCCTGGCGTGTAGCCCAAGGCGTCCTCTGACCGTAAATACGCGTTCGACCATTCAATCTCCGGCGCTTTTTGCGGGCGGCACCAGCAGATCACCGGCAAGGTAGATCCCTTGCCGTCCCAGCTCACAAACGCGGCGCGCGATCTCACTGAGTGATTCCCGGCCCGATTGGCCGGCAAGCTTAATAACCATGGGAAGATTTACACCAGTCACCACTTCGACCCTACCCTCATCGAGAAACATCGAAGCGATGTTGGTCGGTGTGCCACCAAACATATCCGTTAACAGTAAAACTCCAGCACCTTGAGAAACTCGTGTCATTGCACGCTGCACTTCGTCGCGAGCCGCATCTACATCATCATGCCAGCCGATTGAAACGGCGGTAATATAAGAGATCGGACCAATAATCATTTCCGCGGCAGACAACAATTCACCCGCAAGATGGCCGTGTGTCACGATCACTCCCGCAATTTTGCGCGCTTCTTCCCGAGCCGCGGCCTGCTGTTGATTTTTGCTCATTCTCGATCTCTCCCGAGTATCAGGTTGCTGGGAAAACGGGTTCATCTCCCATTTGTTTAGGCCCGAGCTTTGCTTCACCCGTTTCGGTTTGCCTTCCTAACGTCACGATGAACAGCATTAGCATCAAAACCTGCGCGCCGGAGCCTTCGGGCAAGTGCGTTTGCTACCATTACTGAGCGGTGACGACCACCAGTGCAGCCAATGCCTACGGTGACATAAGACTTCCCTTCGCGCTTGTAAAGTGGCAACAGGTAGTCGAGGAGATCGCTAAACCGATCTAACGTCTCCTTGACGTCAGCTAGCGACCTAAGATACTTAACCACGCGACTATCGTGTCCTGAGAGCCGCCTCAACTCGGGAATGAAGTGGGGATTGGGTAGGTGTCGAACGTCAAAGAGTAACTCAAGCGCCCCGGGATTCCCATACTTGTGACCAAAGCTCAGCAACTGAACACGCATTGGCGCACCCTTTCGATCTGGACTGAAGCTCTCGAGGAGAAGACTGCGCAGCGTATGAACAGTGTGTTCAGAGGTGTCGATAATCTGATCGGCAACAGAGCGGATACGCGACATCGCTGCCCGTTCAGCGCGTATGGCCTGCAATAGACCATAGCCTCTATCTGCCGGATGCGGCCGACGCGTCTCGCTAAAGCGGTGCTGCAAAATCTCGTCAGAAGCCTCCAGAAAGAGAACGTAGACGCCAAGGCGGGTGCCGTGCAGTGCTGCCAGTTGCTTTTCAAAGTCGACGAGAAAGGTTCCCTCACGAATATCAATGACCAGCGCCGCACGCTCGATGCCTTTCTTATCTTCGCCGGCTGTGACCAGCCGAGCAAACATTTGCAGCATCGTGATTGGCAGATTGTCGACACAGAAGTATCCCAGATCCTCGAAAGCGTTAGTGGCTGATGACATTCCCGAACCACTAAGCCCGGTGATAATTACGATGTCGGGCGCGGCTTCGCTCGTTTCTAAAATTGCCTTGTTTTTCTTTAGCATGGGAGCCAGCCGGGGCAACCGGTCAAACCTTAGTTTACTACGAACGACTTCTAACTCTTACACGCTCGACCGGTGGAGTCGGTGGAGAATGAGATATCCCATGTTTGTAGGTAAATAAGGAGGATTACTTTTGTGGCTAGCGGACTATTTGCAGGCTTGATTTCCGATCAGAATGTCCGGGCTCGACAAATTGGCGCCGCTCACTCTGATTCGCCCAAACGATAGCGCGAAAAAACTCAAGGCTCGATGAGACCAAAATTCCCATCTTTTCGCTTGTAGAGCACTCCGAGTCTGTCTGTATCCGCATCGCGAAAGACCACGAACTGGTCAGACTCAGATGAAAGCCGCAGTGCTGCCTCTTCGGCGGTCATGGGCTTAACCGGATAACGACGCGCGGCGATGATTCGCGGAGGACTCGGTGTGGCTTCCAGTTGACCATCAGGCTCTGGCGCCACTGCCGCCGTCGGCATTGCCCCTTGTTTTCGATCGATGATCTTCTTCTTCAGTTTAAGCGCCTGTTTTTCGATCTTCGCAATGGCGCGGGTCAAGGACATATACATGTCGGCGTTAATGTCTTTTGCCGTCAAAGTATGATCGCGCCAATGGACGATGAGTTCGCCAATATGACGGTTTTTCTCCACGTCGATAATAACGTGGGTGGATGCCGTGGCATCATTAAAAATATGCGCGAGTTTTTTGAAATGATCTTCGACGTGACTGCGGATGGCGGGGGAGACTTCAACGTGACGACCCGTGTACTCGAATCTCATTATTTGAGTTCGCTCCTAGATGAATTCCAATACAGCCCTGCTTGTCAGACGCTTATCTTGTCTTGTCTCGCCATTCAATCAATACTTATTGGCGAAGCTCTCAATTGCGCATCCCGACCCTGGAGGGACATCAGACTACGGCGCGGCGCTCGCGCGAGCCGGGGATATGCATCTGGTCGCGATACTTGGCGACCGTGCGGCGCGATAGCTTGATTCCGTCTTTGGATAAAATCTTCACCACTTGATCATCCGTTATTGGATTATGCGAATCTTCTTCCTCAATGAGCTTCTTTATTGTCAGTTTAATAATCCGGGTGGAGATTTCTTCGCCGTCCTCATTCATCATTCCTTCCGTAAAGAAACGACGCAACTCAATTACGCCCTGGGGAGTATGGGCATACTTGCGATTCACCACTCTCGAGACAGTCGAAAGGTGCATGCCGATATCCTCGGCAATGTCTTTTAACATCATCGGTTTTATATACTGAACGCCCCTATTCAGAAACTCTTTTTGGCGATGGACTATTGACTCCACAACCTTATAGATCGTCTGCCGCCGATGTTCGATGTTTCGTAAAAGATCGACCGCCGACCGCATCTTCTCTCTGATGAAGCTCTTGGTCTCGTTGCTTACTCCAGTCTGGCCGAGCATCTGCTGGTACTGCTGACTGATACGAAGCCGCGGGCTACCGTCATCAGCAAAATAGATCACGTATTCTTCATCATCCTCATCAAGCTTTTCGATGTAGATCTCCGGTGAGATCAGAACCGGCTCTTCGGATGAGTAGCGTCGGCCTGGATACGGGTCCAGGGTGCGAATGAATTGCAATTCGGCAAGAAGCGTGTCGACATCGATTCCGATCTGTTTGGACAGGCTTGGTAGTTTGTGCTGTTGCAACTCTGACAGGTGATCGCTAATCAATGTCGCGGCGAGACGATCGCTCTCACCACGAACTTCGAGCTGCACAAGCAAACACTCTCTTACAGCACGCGCGCCACAACCGACCGGGTCCAGACGCATGACCGCCTGACGGGCTTCTTCGACAGTCTCGTCCGACCATCCGCCCATGGCGGCAATCTCTTCATTCGTCGCGTTAAGCCGGCCGTCAGCATCTAGATTCCCGACGACGCAAATTGCCGCCTCGCAGGCCTCGCCCTCGATCGGACTCAGATGCAATTGCCATTCGAGATGATCGGCGAGCGATGGAGGCCGGGTCAGAAACTGTTCAAAAGTCGGCGCGTCTTCCTTGTACTCAACCTCCTGAGTTTTGTAACCGGGATCGAGATAATCTTGAAACTCGCGGCCGAAGTCGATCTCCTCAAATGGATCGCGGGCCGCTTCCTCGCCAACGATCTCGTCGCCAACGGAATCCTCGCTCAAGTCGGGGCCAGAAATCTCGGAACCCTCGCTTTCACCCTCGGCGTTAGCAGGGGACAATACTTCTGAGTCGGCGGCGCCATTTGACGAAGGGCTGCCAACCTCAGGCTCGGCGGCCTCAAGCTGCGGCTGATCTGAAATTGCGCCCGCTTCAGCGCTGGCAAGGTGATCGAGTATCTTTTCGGCTAACTCTTGAGCTTCTTCCTGCGGCACAACCTCTTCCAGAACGGGATTCTCCAGAAGCTGTTGTTGAATCAGATCGCTGAGTTCGAGTGTAGTCATCTGCAACATCTCGATGCGTTGCCGCAACTGCGGCGTCAGCACGAGTCGTTGGGAGAGGCTGGTAGTGAGTTTTAGGGACATTCCTCAGGTCAAATCAGCTGTTGTTCTTATTTTGCGCCTGACTGCGCGGGGAGATTATAACCGATTCTCAGTCGGTTTTGCGCGCCAGTTTTACATCCGGAATTTTTCGCCCAGATAAAGCCTTCGAACCTCAGCGTCTTCTGTCAAGTCCTTTGGCCCGCCTGAGCTGAAGATGCGACCTTCAGCCATTATGTAGGCACGATCCGTAACGCCTAGAGTCTCGCGAACATTGTGATCGGTGACGAGAATACCAATGCCACGATTACGTAAATAAAGTATCACATTTTGAAGGTCGTCAACTGCCTTCGGATCGATTCCGGCAAAGGGCTCATCGAGTAGAATGTATTGTGGTTCGGTTGCCAGGGAGCGCGCAATCTCTGTTCTTCTTCTTTCACCGCCTGAGAGTGCATCTCCGCGGGTGTTGCGCACATGCGCGATACCAAACTCCTCCAGCAACTCTTCAAGTCGTTTCAGTCGCTCTCGTCTGCGCAGTCCCAGCGTCTCAAGCACCGCAAGAATATTTTGCGCAGCGGTCATCTTGCGAAAGACGGACGGTTCTTGAGGCAGATAGCCGAGTCCCAGACGGGCGCGCAGGTACATTGGAAGCTTGGTAACATCACGGTCGCCCAGATGAACCATGCCTGAATCTGGGTGCTCCAGACCGACAATCATGTAGAAGGTTGTAGTTTTCCCAGCTCCATTTGCACCGAGCAACCCAACGACTTCGCCTCTCTCCACGTGCAGGCTGACATCATCTACAACGCGTCGTTTTGAATAGGTTTTCTGAAGGTGAAACGCTGTCAGCGCAGAAGCAGATGGAACTTCTGTGGCCAACCGCTGGCTCGCAAGCGAGCCGAACGCAGCAAACGTTTCCTGCTGCTTCGCAATCTCCAAGTCTTCAGCCTGAGTGCCCATGACAAACGCTAGCCTGGAACCAACCTTCTCCGCGGCCTAACTATTGCTTTCTGATCTTGTGTGTTGTTCGCACGCGCCCTGATGACTCTGGTCCTCGGGAGTCGTCCGCGGTCACTCTACCGTCCCGGACATTTACGGTCAAACGGGCACCTTCAGTACTTCCCTGCTCGCTATCTTCAAATCTGGCTGGATTTCCTTTGAGCACCGCAACTTCGTCGGCGGTCGTATATTGAATCCAGTCGCCCGTGCCTTTTCTGTTTGGCTGAGTGAGAACCACATTCCTCTGCGCAATAGTCTTTTCGACGTCGCTTGATTCCCTGGACAGATAAACATCCGCCACGCCGCTGGTAATCCGATCAGTTCCCTGGCGGATGTCGACGTTGCCCTGGTAGTGGAGTGTGCGATCTGGATCGGAGTAAGACATCGAATCGGCTGACGCAAAAGCAGGCACTGTGCTGTTCGCACCTTCAGCCCGGTGCCTGGTGTTGTAAATCGCGCTTTGAACGTGGCCGTCGGCATCCATCTTTTTATCGTTCACGTAGATCGTCAGTTTGTCAGCGCGCACAAAGTTGTCGTCTTGCCATGCGCGAGCATTGCCGGTGTAAATCGCGAGGCCACGGTCATGATGAAATTCGCCTCGATCGCTGACAATGTATACGGGACTCTTAACCTTGGAAAAGGGTGTCGCGCCATTTGTCTGTTCCTGGCTGTAATAGGTTGTGGTCGTCTTGCCACGACTGTCGGAAACATTGTTGCGCAGATCCGAGTCCAACTCGGCGGCCTTGGTTCTCGCCCGTGAATCC